>NZ_JAVWXA010000007.1:7096-19796 GCF_036662295.1 Stenotrophomonas sp. | reverse complement strand
GAGCGCTATCGGCGGTCGTTTGGGAACCGACCCTACCGGCGTCGTTTCCCAGACGGGTGCACGCGGGGGAGCCGGCCGGCCGTGGTGGGCATGATCTTTGGCGCGGGGGTGTTTTGCCGTGCCGGTCAGTGTGATCGGCATCCGATTGGGAACCGATCCATTGGTAGGGTCGCTCGCCAGACGACTGCACGCGGGGTGTCCCGGCCGTGGGTGGGCATGACCTTTGCCGAAGGGGTGCGTTGCCGTTGTGTGTGGCCGCGGCTTGCGTCGGCCGAGGTCATGCGTTCGTCGTGCCGATGAGCGCTATCGGCGGTCGTTTGGGAACCGACCCTACCGGCGTCGTTTCCCAGACGAGTGCACGCGGGGGAGCCGGCCGGCCGTGGGCGGGCATGATCTTTGGCGCGGGTGTGCTTTGCCGTGCCGGTCAGTGGGATTGGCAGCCGATTGGGAACCGATCCGTTGGTAGGGTCGCTCCCCAGACGACTGCACGCGAGGTGTCCCGGCCGTGGGTGGGCATGACCTTTGCCGCAGGGGTGTTTTGCCGTGCCGGTCAGTGTTGTCGGCAGCCGATTGGGAACCGATCCATTGGTAGGGTCGCTCGCCAGACGACTGCACGCGGGGTGTCCCGGCCGTGGGTGGGCATGACCTTTGCCGAAGGGGTGCGTTGCCGTTGTGTGTGGCCGCGGCTTGCGTCGGCCGAGGTCATGCGTTCGTCGTGCCGATCAGTGGTATCGGTGGTCGTTTGGGAACCGACCCTACCGGCGTCGTTTCCCAGACGGATGCACGCGGCGTGTCCGGCAGAGGTCATGCGTTCGTCGTCCCGATCAGCGCTATCGGCGGTCGTTTGGGAACCGACCCTACCGGCGTTGTTTCCCGGACGAGTGCACGCGGCGCGCGTCGGCAGAGGCCATGCGTTCGTCGTGCCGATCAGCGGTATCGGCGGTCGTTTGGGAACCGACCCTACCGGCGTCGTGCAGTCGTACCGCCGTGCATCGACCCAGCGATCCGTACATTCGTGCATCGAACCATCGGTGCCGCCATCCATTCCTGCACCACGCATACACCCGGCTCAACGCCCCAAACAAAAAAACGGGCGCCGAAGCGCCCGTTTTCGTGTGTCACCGTCGCGCGGTGAAACCGCTCACCACACCTTGACGCGCTTGTCCGGCGCCAGGTACAGCGCCTGGCCTTCCTTGACCTCGAACGCCGGGTACCACGCGTCCAGGTTGCGCACCGTCAGCGCGCGGAACTGCCCCGGCGCGTGCACGTTGGTCAGCAGCGAGTTGCGCAGCGCCTGCTCGCGCGCCTTGCTGCGCCATGCCTGCGCGAAGCCCAGGAAGAAACGCTGGTCCGGGCTGAACCCTTCCAGCGTCTGCCCCGGCTTGCCCTGCAGCGACAGCTGGTAGGCGTCATAGGCCGTCGCCAGCCCCGCCACGTCGGCGATGTTCTCGCCCAGCGTCAGCCGGCCATTGACCGACACCCCCGGGAACGGCTGGTAGCTGCTGAACTGCGCCGCCAGCGCATCGCCGGCCGCGTTGAACTTCTTCAGGTCGTCGGCCGTCCACCAGTTCTGCAGCTTGCCCGTCTCATCGAACAGCGCCCCGGCATTGTCGAAACCGTGGCTGATCTCATGCCCGATCACCGCACCGATCGCACCGTAGTTGACCGCATCGTCGGCCGCACCGTCGAAGAACGGCGGCTGCAGGATCGCCGCCGGGAACACCAGCCGGTTTTCCAGCGGCACGTTCATCGCATTGATCGTCTGCGGCAGCATCGCCCACTCGCCGTGGTCCACCGGCTTGCCCAGCTTGGCGATGTTGCGCTCGTACTCGAACTGCTCGGCGCGCGCCGCGTTGCCCAGCGCGTCGTCGCGCTTGATCTCCAGGCCGGTGTAGTCGCGCCAGGTGTCCGGATAGCCCATCCCCACCTTCAGCCCGGCCACCTTGGCCTTGGCGTGCGCCTTGGTCTGCGGCGACATCCAGTCCAGCGCGTCGATGCGCTTGGCGAAGGCGGCGATGATGTTCCTGGCCATTTCATCGGCGCGGGCCTTGGTGGCCGGGTCGAAATGGCGCTCCACGTACAGCTTGCCGATCGCCTCGCCGACCGCATGGTTGCTGTCGTCCACCGCGCGCTTCCAGCGTTCGCTCTGCTGCGGGGTGCCGTTCAACGTCGTGCCGTGGAAGGCGAAGCGCGCATCGGCGAAGGCCTTGGGCAGGTACGGCGCGGCGCGGTCCAGCGCATGGAAGGCCAGGTAGTCCTTCCACACGTCCAGCGGCTCGGTGGCCACCAGCCGCGAGATGCCGGCCACGGCCTTGGGCTGCCACACGATGAAGTCCTGCTGCTCGCCCAGCCTGGCCCCCGCCAGGAAGGCGGCCCAGTCCATGCCCGGCGCCTTGGCGCTCAGGTCGGCCTGCTTCCAGGCGTTGGCGCCCTTGGCCACGTCGTTGGTTTCTTCCTGGGTGGCATGGGCCTGCGCGATCCGCGTTTCCAGCGCCAGGATGCGCTGCGCCTTGGCCGCCGGATCGGCAACCCCGGCCAGCTGCAGCACCTGGGCGATGTAGGCCTGGTACTGCTTGCGCAGCTCGGCCATGCGGCCGCCCTGCAGGTAGAAGTCACGGTCCGGCAGGCCCAGGCCGCCCTGCACCAGGTAGGGCGCGTTGCGGTCCGGCTGCAGCAGGTCCACCGACACCCACACCCCGAACAGGCGGTCGGTGTAGAAGTTGGTCGCATTCAGCAGGTCCACGTCCGCACGCAGGGTGCCGCCTAGGGCGGTGGCCAGCGCGGCCTTGTCAGTGATCCCGCCGATGGCGTCCAGCTCCGGCTTCACCGCGGCCACGCCACGCGACTCGATGCCGGCCTCGTCCATGAACGCGGCGTAGTAGTCGCCGATGAGCTTGGTTTCCCCGCTCGCCTTGGTATCGGCGGCGGCGCCTTCCAGGATGGCCCGCGTATCGGCCAGGGTCTTCTCGGCGATGACGTTGAAGCTGCCGTAGCTGGACCGGTCGGCCGGAATCTCGGTGTTCTTCACCCAGGTGCCGTTGGCGAAGCCGAAGAAGTCGTCGCCGGCGGCCACGCTGCGGTCCATCCCGGCCGCATCGAAGCCGAAACTGCCCAGCTGCGGCTTGGGCGCGGCCGGGGCGGCGGCGGTGTCCGGCGCGGTCGCGGCGGGGGCGGCCGGCTCGCGGTCGCAGGCGGACAGCCCCAGCGACAGGCTGGCGGCAATGGCAAGCATCAGGGTGGGGCGGCGCAGCATGGACATGGACTTCTCAGGCGACGGGAAAACCCCAAGTCTAATCCCCTGCGCCGGGCTTGTTACCCCCGTCACCGCGGGCCGGGCCGGCAACCGCCCGATCCGGCAATGCCGGCCCTTCCCGTGCCGCACGGGCTGGTGCATGCTGGCGGCCGAGGATCCGGTCCAGGCCCGGCCCCGGCAACAAGGTGCCGCCTGGACATCAAGAATCCCAGGCTTCGGCCGCTCAGGTTTGGGGAAACCAGGAAGCGTTTACGCATGAAGTCAGCCCATCGCAGCGGGAGTGGTCGGTAATGCCCGCGTTGAACCCCGCATTGGCGCGGCCACTGCGCACCATCGTGTGGCTGGGCACTGGCCTGGGCGTGCTGCTTGCGATCGGC
The DNA here is from genome assembly GCF_036662295.1 of Stenotrophomonas sp. Taxonomy (GTDB): domain Bacteria; phylum Pseudomonadota; class Gammaproteobacteria; order Xanthomonadales; family Xanthomonadaceae; genus Stenotrophomonas. The sequence goes on along the minus strand of NZ_JAVWXA010000007.1, from coordinate 16,166 downwards.
CTGACGGTGATGCTGGCCAACGATTTCCAGCGCCGGCAGGAAGCCGCGCAGCGCCAGAGCTCGGCGCTGGCGGCCGGTTCGCAGCGCCTGCTGCGGCTGGAGCTGCGCAACCTGGAACGCGCCATGCTGGGCATCGCCGAGGACGGCGCGCTGCTGTTCGAGCGCGTGCCCGTGCAGGCCCCGGACCTGCTCGATGATGCGATCAGCGGCGTGCTGCAGCGCCATGCCGAGCTGGACAGCATCGTGGTGGTGGACCAGTACGGGCGCGCCTTGACCAGCGGCAGCGGCGACCTGTACCTGCCGCTGTGGGCGGTGGACGCCAACCGCGGCGTGGACAGCCGGCTGTACCTGGGCCCGCCGCAGCAGCGCAACGCCCAGCGCTGGGTGCTGCCGCTGGCGCTGCGCATGGGCGATGACCGCTGGCTGCTGAGCCGCCTGCACACCAGCGAGCTGCAGTCGATCATCGGTGGGCTGGACACCGGCGAGCACGGGGTCATCTCCATCACCGACAGCCAGGGCTACGTGCTGGCGCGCAGCCCGGACACGGTGGGGCTGACCGGCCAGCGCTTCCGGCTGGGCAACCGCGACATGCTGCGCCGCGATGCGGTGATCCCGCTGGGCATCGAGAGCAGCACGATCGACAACGTCGAGCGCATCTCCACCCTGACCACCCTGGGCCAGTACCCGATCGCGGTGTATGCCGGGCTGGGCCGGGAAGACGTGCTGGCGCCCTGGTGGCCCTACGTGCAGGCCTCGGTCGCGCTGTACCTGCTGTACTGGGGCATGTTCGCGCTGGTGTACGTCAGCCTGCGCCGCGCGACCCGCAGCCAGGATGTCCTGACCGAGGAGCTGCGCACCGGCCACGCCGAGCTGCTGCTGGCCCACCAGGTGGGCAAGGTCTGCACCTGGTACGTGGACGAGGACGCCGCGCTGCTGCGCTGGTCGCCGCTGGCGCGCGAGATTTTCGGCATCGACAGCGAGGGCGCGCCGGTAGCGGCGTTCTTCGCCCGCGTGCACCGCGAAGACGTGGAGCGCATGCAGCTGGCCTTCGACGATGCCTTCGCCGGCAACGGCGTGCTCGATGAGATGTTCCGCGTGGTACTGCCCGGCGGCGCGGTGCGCTGGGTGTCCGCGCGCGGCCAGCGGGTGGCGGTGGCCGACCGCCATCGGCGCATGATCGGCGCGCTTACCGACGTGAGCGAGCGCGTGCAGGCACTGGCGCGGGTGCAGCAGGCCGAGCGCCAGTTCCGCCTGCTGTTCGACCGCAACCCGGCCCCGTTCTGGGTGTTCGACCCGGACACGCTGCGCTTCCTGGAGGTCAACGAGGCGGCGGTGAAGCAGTACGGTTACAGCCGCGAGGAATTCCTGGCGATGAGCATCCTGGACATCCGCCCGCGCGAAGGCTGGGATGAGATCCGCGGTGCCATATCGCGCGCCACGCTGGGCGATGCGCAGGACGCACAGGTGCGCATGCACCGGCGCAAGGACGGCACCCTGTTCGAAGTGCGCGCGCACCTGGCGCGGCTGGATTTCGACGGGCGCCAGGCGTGCCTGGTGCTGGCCGAGGACATCAGCGACCGCCTGGCCTACGAGCGCGACCTGGCCTACCACGCCACCCACAACCCGGCCACCGGCCTGCTCAACACGCGCGCGCTGGCCGCCCAGCTGGACGAGGAGGGCGGCAGCTACACCATCGCCTACGTGCAGTTCCGCGGCCTGCAGCTGGTGGCCGATACGCTTGGCCGCGAAGTGGGCGAGGTGGTGCTGCAGGCGATGGCCAAGCGCCTGGGCGGGCTGGGCACGCGCTATGGCCTGCTGGCCTTCCAGCCGGCCGAAGACTTCATCTTCGCCATCCGCGACGACCACGAGCGCCAGACCGCGCTGGATACGCTGGTACAGACCGTGTCCGAGCCGGTGCGCGGGCAGGACTGGCTGCACCAGTTCGAGCCGCGGATCGGCGTGGCGGTCAAGTTCGACGGCGACAACGTGCCCGCCGAACAGATCATCGGCATGGCCGCGCAGGCGGCCCATGCCGCGCGCGACGACGGCAGCGTGATCGCCTGGTTCGACAACACGGTGACCTCGCGCCTGGCCGAACGGCTGCGCCTGGCCGGGCGCATCCACAGTGCGATCGACAGCGAGTTCCAGCTGTATTTCCAGCCCATCTGCCATGCCGCCGATGGCAGCCCGGCGGCGCTGGAGGCGTTGCTGCGCTGGCCGCAGGCCGATGGCAGCTTCATTCCGCCCGGCGAATTCATCCAGCTGTGCGAAGACACCGGCCTGATCCTGGCGCTGGGCCGCTGGGTGATCCGTGCGGCCGCGCAGGCGCAGCGCCAGCTGGCCGATGCCGGCTGGGCACTGCCGATCGCGGTGAATGTCTCGGCGGTGCAGTTCTTCAACAGCGACCTGGTGGCCGAGTTCGCCCGCGCCAGCCAGGAGTTCGGGCTGGAGCGCGGCGCGCTGCAGGTGGAACTCACCGAAAGCAGCCTGATGCGCAAGCCGGCCCAGGCCAAGCTGACCATGCAGCGCCTGCACGAGCAGGGCATCTGCATCTCGCTGGACGACTTCGGCACCGGCTACTCGAACATGTCCTACCTGCAGCACCTGCCGCTGGACATCCTCAAGATCGACCGCAGCTTCGTGGCCGACGTGGAGACCAACCCGCGCAACGCCTCGATCTGCCGCGCGCTGCTGTCGCTGGGCCACAGCATGGGCCTGACGGTGATCGCCGAGGGCGTGGAAACCCCCGGGCAGCACCAGTGGCTGGCCGCGCATGGCTGCGACCAGGTGCAGGGCTACCTGCTGGGCCGGCCCTCGCCGCTGGCGCAGGTGATCGCGCGGCTGGAGACGGCCGAGGCGCTGTGACGCCGGCCGCCGCCGCCGCCGGCCTCAGGCCAGCGCTTCCACCAGGTAGTCGATGAAGCTGCGCACCTTCGGGGCAAGGTGGTTGCGGCTGGTGTAGACGGCGAAGATGCCGATCGGTGCCACGTCCCAGGCCGGCAACAGGCGCTCCAGGCGGCCATCGGCGAGCGCCTCGGCGACCAGGAAGTCCGGCTGCAGGATGATGCCCATCCCGGCCAGCGCCGCCTCGCGCAATACCTCGCCGTTGTTGGCGCGCAGGCCGCCCTGCACGGTCACCCCCACCTCGCCCTCCGGCCCGCGCAGCGTCCAGCGGTCGCCGTCGCCCCAGTAGCTGTAGCCCAGGCATTCGTGCCCGGCCAGGTCGTCGGGATGCTGCGGGCGGCCGTGCACCGCCAGGTAGGCCGGGGCCGCGCACAGGGTGATGCAGGTGTCGGCCAGCTTGCGCGCGATCAGCGCCGGGCCGGGCTGGCGGGTGATGCGCAGGGCCACGTCGAAGCCTTCCTCGACCATGTCCACCAACCGGTCGGACAAGGACAGCTCCAGCGTCACCTGCGGGTGGCGCGCACGGTAGCCGGCCAGCAGCGGTGCCAGCCGCGCGATGCCGTAGCTGACCGGTGCATTGATCCGCAGCAGCCCGGACGGGGCCAGCGCCTGCGCGCCGATGCCGGCTTCCAGCGCATCGAACTGGGCCAGCAGCTGCACGCACTGCGCGTAATAGGCTGCGCCGGTGCTGGTCGGGCTGACCCGCCGCGTGGTGCGGTTGAGCAGGCGGGTGGACAGGCGCTTTTCCAGCGCGGCCACCTGCCGGGTGACCCCGGCGGTGGACATGTCCAGCGCCTGCGCGGCCGCGCTGAAGCCGTTGCGCTCGACCACCGCCACGAACACACGCATCGCTTCGAGGGTGTCCATTGTTTCAGGTCCTGGAATAAACAGCGTCGGCTGATCGTATTTATCACGGTGCGTGCGCGCAATAACCTGTGCGCCTTCCCCGCGCGCCCGGCGCCGCCGTGTCACCCTCCTCCGCCTGCGCCCCCTTGGAGCCTGTGATGTCCGTCCTGCCTTCGCTGTACATCTCCCACGGTTCGCCGATGACCGCGCTGCATCCCGGCCAGGTAGGCGAACGGTTGGCCGCGCTGGCCGCGCAGTTGCCGCGACCGCGCGCGATCGTGATGGCCTCCGCGCACTGGCTGACCCACCAGCCGGCCGTGGGCGCGCACCCGCAACCGCCCACCATCCATGACTTCGGCGGCTTCCCGCAGGCGCTGTTCGAGCTGCGCTACCCCGCCCCCGGCGATCCGGCGCTGGCCGCCGAGATCGCCGCGCGGCTGGATGCGGCCGGGCTGCGCGCGGCCATCGATCCGGCGCGCGGCCTGGACCACGGTGCCTGGGTGCCGCTGCGCTTCCTCTACCCGCAGGCCGACATCCCGGTGATCCCGCTGGCGATCCAGCCGCGGCTCGGGCCGGCGCACCAGTTCGCCCTTGGCCGCGCGCTGGCCCCGTTGCGTGCGCAGGGCGTGCTGCTGGTCGGCTCGGGCAGCATCACCCACAACCTGCACGACTGGGGCAACTACGCCGCCGGCAAGGAGGCCCCGTACGTGCGGCCCTTCATCCAATGGGTGGAGCAGCGCCTGCGCGCCGACGACAGTGCCGCGCTGCTGGACTATCGCGCGCGCGCACCGCATGCGGCGCAGGCCCATCCCACCGATGAGCACCTGCAGCCGCTGCATTTCGCCATGGGCGCGGCCGGAGGCGAGGCGCTGGGCGCGCAGCGCATCGACGCCGGCATCGATGCGGGGTTCCTGGCGATGGACATCTATCGCTTCGACGGGGCGGTGGCATGAGTCTGCTGCTGCACCCCGACTGAGCCGGCCACGCCCGGGCATGCGCGCGGGCGGGAGGGTGTGTTAGTTTTTTTGCAGTTTCCGGCGCCGGCTGCCTGCAGCCTCCCCCTCGCGCCGTCCACTGGGAAATGCATGCATACCATTGAAGTCGTGCTGGCGATGCTGGTGGCCGTGGTGGCCAGCGGCTACCTGGTCCGGGTATTGCCGTTGTCCGTGCCGCTGCCGTTGGTGCAGATCGGGCTGGGCGCGGTGATCGCCGGGGTGTTCAACCGTGGCCACGCGCTGGAACCGGAGATGTTCTTCCTGTTGTTCCTGCCGCCGCTGCTGTTCCTGGATGGCTGGCGCATTCCCAAGCAGGGCCTGTTCCGCGACAAGGGCGTGATCCTGGAGCTGGCCTTCGGGCTGGTGGTGTTCACCGTCATCGGCGCCGGCTTCCTGATCCACTGGATGATCCCGGTGATGCCGCTGGCGGTGGCCTTCGCGCTGGCGGCGATCATCTCGCCCACCGATCCGGTGGCGGTCGGCTCGATCGCTTCGCGCGCGCCCATCCCCAAGCGGCTGATGCACATCCTGGAAGGCGAGTCGTTGTTGAACGATGCCTCCGGCCTGGTCTGTTTCCGCTTCGCGGTGGCGGCGGTGATGACCGGCAGCTTCTCGCTGGCCACCGCCTCGCTGACCTTCCTGTGGGTGGCCCTGGCCGGTGTGGCGATCGGTGCGGCGGTCACCCTGGGCGTATCGACCTTCCAGCGCTGGTTGTGGCGGCGCTTCGGCGAAGAACCGGGCGCGGCGCTGCTGGTCAACCTGCTGATTCCCTTCGCGGCCTACCTGCTGGCCGAAGAAGCCAACGCCTCGGGCATCCTGGCCGCGGTGGCCGCCGGCATCACCATGAGTTACGTGGAGCTCACCGGGCGGGTCTCGGGCAGCATGCGCGTGCAGCGCGCGGCGGTGTGGTCGATGCTGCAGTTCAGCTTCAACGGGATCATGTTCGTGCTGCTCGGCGAGCAGTTGCCGGGGATCGTCGAGCGCGCCATCACCACCGTCAGCGAGAGCGGCCACCACAGCGCCTGGTGGTTGCTGGTGTACGTGGTGGTGATCAACTTGGCGCTGGTGCTGCTGCGGCTGGCATGGGTATGGCTGTCGCTGCGCTGGAGCGTGCTGCGTGCGCGCCATCGCGGCGAGGCGCGGCCGGGCACCTCGTGGCGGATCGTGGTGGCCACCTCGCTGGCCGGCGTGCGCGGGGCGATCACCCTGGCCGGCGTGCTCACCCTGCCGCTGTTCCTGCCCGATGGCAGCGCGTTCCCGGCGCGCGACCTGGTGATCTTCCTGGCCGCGGCGGTGATCCTGGTGTCGCTGGTCGGGGCCAGCGTGGCGCTGCCGCGGCTGCTCAAGGGGCTGGAGCTGCCGGCCGACTCGGGCGAGCGCAAGGCCGAGGACCTGGCCCGCCGGCTGGCCTCCAAGGCCGCCCTGGCCGGGGTGGAGCGCATGCGCCAGCAGCTGGTGCAGAACCAGACCACCGAGAACGTGCAGCTGTACAACGACGCGGCCTCGCGGGTAAGCCTGCTGTACCAGCGCAACCTGGAAAAGGACGACGGCCCGGATGCGGACCCGGAGAAGGTGCAGCGCATGGAGCAGGGCTACCGCCAGCTGCGCGGCGCCGGCCTCACCGCCGAACGCGAAGAGCTGTTCCGCCTCACCCGCCGCGGCACCATCTCCGACGAGGTCTCGCGCAAGCTGATCCGCAACCTCGACCTGCTCGAAACCCGCCAGCGCGATTGACCGCCAACCGCACGCGGGGGGTAGAGCCACCCCATGGGTGGCTGACGCAGACCAACACCCCAGGGTAGAGCCACCCCATGGGTGGCTGACGCAGACCAACACCCCACGGTAGAGCCACCCCATGGGTGGCTGACGCAGACCCACCGAAGCGCAGCCACCCATGGGGTGGCTCTACCAGGCCTGGCCGAAGCGCAGCCACCCATGGGGTGGCTCTACCCCCCCGGGCCACGCGGCCCGGCGCCGGATCAGGCCTCGGGCTTCTGGTCCAGGTAATAGGCCACCACGGTGCCCTTGATCTTGATGGTCATCGGGTTGCCGCGGCGGTCGCGGGCCTTGCCGGCCTGGACGCGGATCCAGCCTTCGCTGACCGAATACTCTTCGACGTTGTCGCGCTCGACCTCGTTGAAACGGATGCCGACCCCGCGCTCCAGCGCGGCCGCGTCGTGGAAGGGGCTGGTCGGGTTGATCGCCAGGTGATCGGGAGGGGTATCGCTCATGGTCATTCAGTCGTGACGGCCAACACGGCCATCTTCCAGGCGCACAGGATAAACCGCAGCGCCGCCGCTGCCGAATTTCGCTTCCTGCCAACGCCGCTGCACGGCAGAATGCCCGCCTGCCTCGAGGAACTACCGGCCATGCCTGACAACAGCGACTATTTCGACTTCGAAGAAGACGAGCGCGATTTCGACGAAGACGATTTCGAGGCGCGGATCTGGAACCTGTTCGTGCTGATCAATCCCGGCGACGAGGAACTGGGCCTGCAGCAGTTCAACCGCTGGCGCGAGGCGGTGCTGGAGGCCGGCGAGGAGATCGACGAGGAGGCCGACTGGCTGCCGCCGCTGATGGCGGCCATCGCCTGGCAGTCGGGCTTCGAGGTGGATCGCGGCGATGCCGATGCGCTGGTGTCGGCGGTCAACGAGCTGTCCGCGCGCTGGAACCTGCAGCTGGACTGGGGCGGCGACCTGGACGATGAGGACTTCGCCGCCGCGGCCGATGCGCCGGTGCTGATGGCCACCGCCTACGACCGCCTGCGCGAGCACAACTATTCGCTGTGGAGCGTGGACACCGGCGAGGGCGGCCTGGCCGGCTGGATGGCGCTGAGCCGCGACGATGACGCGATGCTGGCGCTGTGCTCGCTGCTGGGCGTGGAAGTGCGACCGGGCAGCGACCCGTTCTGAGGCGGGGGCCGACCCGCGGTCGGCACCTACCGGTATTGGCGGCGTGCGTTGGCGATGACCGCTTTGACGAGCACGCGGTCGGTATGCCGCGAGATGGCCTGCGCGCCCAGCGCGATCGCCTGCAGGCGCAGCGCGGCGGGTACGTCGTAGTGGGCGCCGCTGGGGCGGTTCTGGAAGGCCCGCCGGGGGATGCCGAGCTGCGCCGCCATGGCGTGCAGCTCGGCCAGGGTGTCGGCCATCAGATGCGCCCAGCGCTCGCCGCGCCAGGGGTGTACCGCATCGTCGACATAGACCGTCACCGGATCGCCGTGGCTCAGGCCTGCGGCTTGTCGTCGCTGGCGGCCGGGGTGGCCTCGGCGGCGGCATCGCTGCTGGCGTCTTCGACGACCTGCGCGTCTTCGGCCTCGTCGCCGCCTGCTTCGCCGTCCTCGCCTTCCACGCCTTCAAACTCGGACACCAGCGTGGCCAGGTAGTCGTCGGCGGTCTTGCCTTCATCGGCGGCCAGGTCGTCGATCAGCTGCTGCAGCTGGGTGGAGTACTCCAGGTTGACCTTGCGGCCTTCCTTTTCCTGCACGTTGGACAGGTGCTTGAGCATGGCCAGCATCGGGATCGGGTTGTCCGCGTTGCCCATGGTCTGCCCGCCGATGGCCAGCAGCCATTCGGTGCCCTGCAGGCCGATCGCGGCCACCACCTGGCCCTCTTCGTTGGTCAGCACGGCGTGGTTCTGCACCGGCTGCTGGGCGTTGAGGCGGTTGATCGGGCGCTTGGGCTGCTGCTTCTTGCGCTTGTCGCGCTTGGCCTTGGACTGCTTGGACATGGTGGCGTCTATCTGTAACGGGAAAGACCGCCATTGTAATGGCGGTTGGCCGAAGGCGTCGGCCCTTCCGGTCGTGCCCCCTCGAGTGCAGCCCCCGCGGTAGGGTCGGGTCCCAACCGACCGCCGATGAACGGGCCACGTCCGGGAACGCATGACCGCCATCGGCATGGCATCCAGGAACGGTCATTCCGCCGCAGCCAACCCACGGTAGGGTCGGGTCCCAACCGACCGCCGATGAACCTGCCACGTCCGGGAACGCATGACCGCCATCGGCATGGGGCACGGCAACGGCCATGCCGTCGAAGGTCATGCCCACATCGAACGTTGCCCATCCGCGTGCAGTCGGCTGGGGCGCGACCCTACCAAGGCGCGGCGTCCGCATCGTCCGGGCGTACGGCGGTCAACAGGGTGCGGCGCGTTCATCGTCCGGCGGGCAGACGCCTGCCCCACCGAACGCAACCCCGCGGTAGGGTCGGGTCCCAACCGACCGCCGATGAACGGGCCACGTCCGGGAACGCATGACCTCCACCGGGATGGCATCCGGCAACGGCCATGCCGTCGAAGGTCATGCCCACATCGAACGTTGCCCATCCGCG
>NZ_JAVWXA010000007.1:0-6996 GCF_036662295.1 Stenotrophomonas sp. | reverse complement strand
GTCCGGGAACGCATGACCTCCACCGGGATGGCATCCGGCAACGGCCATGCCGTCGCAGTCAACCCGCGGTAGGGTCGGGTCCCAACCGACCGCCGATGAACGGGCCACGTCCGGGAACGCATGACCTCCATCGGCATGGCATCCAGGAACGGTCATTCCGCCGCAGCCAACCCGCGGTAGGGTCGGGTCCCAACCGACCGCCGATGAACGGGCCACGTCCGGGAACGCATGACCTCCATCGACATGGCATCCGGCAACGGCCATGCCGTCGAAGGTCATGCCCACATTGAACGTTGCCCATCCGCGTGCAGTCGGCCGGGGCGCGACCCTACCAAGGCGCGGCGTCCGCATCGTTCGGGCGTGCGGCCGTCGAAGGCGCGGCGTCCGCATCGCCCGGGCGTGCGGCCGTCACCAGGGCGCGGTGCCCGCATCCCCCGGCGGGCAGGCGGCTGCCCCACCGAATGCCGACCGGCCCCCGGTCAGGGCGTGGCCGGCGGCGCCTGCGGGGCCTGGATGTCGGCGTCGGCGGCGGTGGGCGAGAGCGCCACTTCCTGCCCGGCCCCGGCCAGGGCGGCGGCCTCGGCGGCCTTGGTCATCACCACGATGCTGATGCGGCGGTTGATCGGGTTGTCCGGCTGGGTCTTGTCGAACAGCACCGACGAGGACAGGCCGACCACGCGGGTCACCTTGTCTTCGGTCATGCCGCCGTCGAGCAGGGCACGGCGGGCGGCGTTGGCGCGGTCGGCGCTCAGCTCCCAGTTGCTGTAGCCGTGCACGGCGTTGTACGCGGTGGTGTCGGTGTGGCCGGTGATGCTGATCCGGTTCGGCACGTGGTTGATGAAGGCCGACAGCTCGCGCAGGATCTCGCGTGTGTACGGCTTGAGCGCGGCGCTGCCCATGTCGAACATCGGCCGGTTCTGCTTGTCCACGATCTGGATGCGCAGGCCTTCGGGCGTGAGGTCCAGCAGCAGCTGGTCCTTGAACGGCTCCAGCGCCTGGCTCTTGCTGATGGCCTCCTCCAGCTCCTGCTTGAGCGCCTCCAGCTGCTGCTGTTCGCGCTCACGCTCGTTCTGCGGCACCGGCTTTTCGGCCTGCTGGTTCTGGAAGGGGTCGTTGCTGTTGCCGCGCGAGATGTCCGTGGCCCCGCCCAGCTTGATCATCGAGGTGCTGGCCCCGCCCGGCCCGGCCATGCCCGGCGCCGGCGTGGAACTCTGCCCGGTCAGCGGGCTGGGGTTGCGGAAATACTCGGAGATCGCCTGGCGCTCCGGCTTGGTGGTGGCCGCCATCAGCCACAGCACCAGGAAGAAGGCCATCATCGCGGTCACGAAGTCGGCATAGGCAACCTTCCACGCACCGCCATGGTGGGCGGCGTGGCCGGCTTTCTTGACCCGGCGGACGATGACGGTGGGTTTGTTCTCGGCCATGGCGGTGCCTTACTTGACCGTCTTGAGGTGCGCTTCGAATTCGCTGAAGCCCGGGCGCACGTTCGAGGGCAGGGTCTTGCGGGCGAATTCCAGCGCGATCTTGGGGTTGTAGCCGCGCAGGCAGGCCAGCAGCGCGGTCTTGACCGACTCGTAGATGCGGCTGTCCTGTTCGGCGCGCGCTTCCACGGCGGCCGCCAGCGGGCTGACGAAGCCGTAGGCCATCAGGATGCCCAGGAAGGTGCCGACCAGCGCGCCGGCCACGTGGGCGCCCACTTCCTCGATGGCCCCGCCGATGGAACCCATGGTGATCACGATGCCCAGCACCGCGGCCACGATGCCGAAACCGGGCAGGCCGTCGGAGACCTTGTTGAGCACCGCCGAGGGCTGCATCGCTTCGGCGTGGTGCTTTTCCAGCTCCAGCTCCAGCAGCGGCTCCAGCTCGTGCGGCTCGATGTTGCTGCCGATCATCAGGCGCAGGCAGTCGGTGATGAAGTCGACCAGGTGGTGGTCGGCCTGCACCTTGGGGTAGTTGGCGAAGATGCTGCTCTCGGCCGGGCGCTCGACGTGGTCTTCCAGCGCCATGAAGCCCTCGCGGCGGGCCTTGTTGAGCAGTTCATAGAGCAGGCTGAGGACGTCGATGTAGTCTTGCTGCTTGTAGGCCGGGCCCTTGAACACGCCCACGGTGGCCTGCAGGGTCTGCTTGACGGTCTTGATCGGGGTGCCGACCAGGAACGCGCCCAGGGCCGCGCCGCCGATGATGACCAGTTCGTAGGGCTGCCACAGGGCGCCCAGCTTGCCGTGCGCGCCGACGTAGCCGCCCAGCACGCTGATGATGACAACGAGGAATCCAACGATGATGAGCATGGGGCGGGCGCGGAGTAGGGGATACCTCTCCATGTCGGCCCGCCTTCAGGTTTTCTGAAGGGGGCCGTTCGCTCGACGTCACACTTTTGTGATCCCGCCGACCCGGTCCGGGCCGGCCCCGACGCCCGTCAGCCGGCCGGTTGCGCCTCGGCACCGCCGCGTTGCAAGGGGTCCGGATAGGCCTGGCCATTGGCGGTGAAGCCCAGCGACACCGAATTGAGGCAGTGGCGCTCATGGGTGGGCGGCGGGCCGTCGGGGAACACATGACCCAGATGGCTGTCACACCGCGCGCAGACGATTTCGGTGCGGATCATGCCGTGGCTGATGTCACGGATCTCCCGCACGTGGGCTGGATCGAAGGGGGCGAAGAAGCTGGGCCAACCGGTGCCGGAGTCGAACTTGGTGCTGGAGCGGAACAGCGGCAGCCCGCACAGGCGGCAGCCGTAGACCCCGTCCTGCTTGTTGTCCAGGAACACGCCGCAGAACGGGGCTTCGGTGCCGTGCTGGAGCAGCACGCGGCGCTCGTCGGCGCTCAGGCCGGCTTCCAGGGCCTGGCGCTGGGCGTCGCTGGGGGGAGAGAGATCGAAGGCGGTCATCGGCGGTTCCTCGCAGGGGTGCAGTTGAGATTGGGCCGGCGGCCGGCGCTTCAAGCCGGTCGGGGGCCGTACCCGGGCCATTCATGGTGCCGATACCGGCGTGGGCGCACAGTGCAGCGATCCCCCTGCCGGAGCCCGCCATGTCCCGTCACCTCCGCTGTGCCGCCGCGCTGGCGCTGTTGTTGCCGGCGGTGGCCGTTGCCCAGATCGGCCCGCCGCCGGACCCGACGGCCACCCGCGCCGCCCCGGTCAGCCAGCCGGCCCCCGCGCCGCTGCCGGCCCCGGTGCGCAGCGAGCCGGCCGATGGCCCGGCCGCCCAGCGCGCCAGCAACCGCCAGGTGGAGCAGCGGCTGGCGCGCCCGCCGATCCAGGCCCAGGGCACCGGCCCGGCCCAACCCATCCAGGGCCCGGCGGTGCAGACCAAGGTCTATGACCGCAACGGCCGCATCATTCCCGGTGCGCAGAAGGTCGGGCCCAACCGCGTGCTCGATACCCGCACCGGCAAGTACTACGACGCGATCCCCAGCGGCGATGGGCAGCAGATCAAACCGTAGCGGCCGCGCATGAATGCTTTACAAACCGGCCCGCGCAGTCATCTGCATCAACGCCGCACCTCACTGCTTTTTCGCCTGCGATTAACTGGAATTCCCGGACTCTGTGCGTGCGCCAAAACGCGGCGTATTCCAAGGTTTTTCCAGAAGAGTGCAATCATGACCAACCAGCAGAACCAGAAAGGCGGCAAGATGCCGCAGGAACAGCAGGGCAGTCAGCAGCACCAGAAGGCCGGCCAGCAGAATCAGCAGCAGTGGGACCAGCAGAACCAGAAAGGCAAACAGCCTGACCAGCAGCGTCACCCCGATTCCAAGCAACAGCGCTGACGCGCGCAAGGCATGATCGAAGGCGGTGCGCGCAAGCGCGCCGCCTTTTGCGTTGGCCTGCTCAGTCCGGGATCGGCAGGGTCAGGGTCTCCTTGACCTCTTCCATCACGATGTAGCTCTTGGATTCGCGCACGTGCGGCAGGGTCAGCAGGGTGCTGCCCAGCAGCTTGCGATAGGACGCCATCTCGCTGATGCGCGCCTTGAGCAGGTAGTCGAAATCGCCCGACACCAGGTGGCATTCCAGCACGTTGGGCAGCTTCAGCGCGGCGCGACGGAACTCCTCGAAGATGTCGCCGGATTTGTAGGCCAGGCTGATCTCCACGAACACCAGCAGGCTGGCCTTGAGATAGTGCGGATCCAGCTTGGCGTAGTAGCCGGTGATCGCCCCGTCGCGTTCCAGCCGGCGCACCCGTTCGGTGCACGGGGTGGTGGACAGGCCGACCCGCTCGCCCAGTTCGGTGAAGGAGATCCGGCCCTCGGCCTGCAGGATGCGCAGGATCTTGCGGTCGATCTTGTCCAGTTCGCGGGCGCGCACGGCCATGGGCGTCATCCAGTGATGGGGGTTGGCGCGACAATACCCTGCCTTTACTCCTAAAAACAGGCGAAATGCTTGGTTTGGCCGGAATATACTTGCCCAATTATGGTCCCCGCACGCCTCAGTGCAGGGAATGATCGGGTTGGAGAAGCAGCATGCGCGTTCTAGTCCTTGGCAGCGGCGTGATCGGCACCACCAGTGCCTGGTACCTGCGGCAGGCCGGGTTTGAAGTCACCGTGGTGGACCGCCAGCCCGGTCCGGCCCTCGAAACCAGCTTCGCCAACGCCGGCCAGCTTTCCTTCGGCTACACCTCGCCGTGGGCGGCGCCGGGCGTGCCGCTGAAAGCGGTCAAGTGGCTGTTCTCCGAGCATGCCCCGCTGGCGATCCGGCCCGGGCTGGACTGGCGCCAGTACGCCTGGCTGGCGCAGATGCTGCGCAACTGCACCCATGAGCGCTACGCCATCAACAAGGCGCGCATGGTGCGCATGTCCGAGTACAGCCGCGACTGCCTGAACGAGCTGCGTGCGCAGACCGGCATCGCCTTCGAGGGCCGCGACCTGGGCACCACCCAGTTGTTCCGCACCCAGCAGCAGCTGGACGCCTCGGCCCAGGACATCGAGGTGCTCGCCCAGTACGGGGTGCCCTACAAGGTGCTGGACCGCGAGGGCATCATCGCCCACGAGCCGGCCCTGGCCGCAGTGGCCGATACGCTGGTGGGGGCGCTGTGGTTGCCGCGCGACCAGACCGGCGACTGCCAGCTGTTCACCCGCCGCCTGGCGCAGATGTGCGTGGACGCCGGGGTGGAGTTCCGCTTCGAGCAGGACATCACCGGGCTGCAGACCGACGGCGACCGCATCACCGGCGTGCGGATCGACGGCAAGGTGGAGACCGCCGACCGCTACGTGGTGGCGCTGGGCAGCTATTCGCCGGCGCTGGTGGACCCGTTGGGCCTGCGCCTGCCGGTGTACCCGCTCAAGGGCTATTCGCTCACCCTGCCGATCACCGATGCGGCCATGGCGCCCACCTCGACGATCCTGGATGAGAGCTACAAGGTGGCGGTGACCCGCTTCGACGACCGCATCCGGGTGGGCGGCATGGCCGAGGTGGGCGGGTTCGACCTGTCGCTGTCGCCCAAGCGCCGCGCCACGCTGGAGAAGGTGGTGGGCGATCTGTACCCGCACGGCGGGGACCTGTCGCGCGCCGAATTCTGGACCGGCCTGCGCCCGGCCACCCCCGATGGCACGCCGGTGATCGGCGCCACGCCGTACCGCAACCTGTTCCTCAACACCGGCCACGGCACGCTGGGGTGGACCATGGCCTGCGGGTCGGGTCGCTACCTGGCCGACCTGATGAGCGCGCGCCAGCCGCAGATCAGCACCGAAGGCCTGGATATCTTCCGTTACGGCCATGCGGCCGCGTCCGTTGTTCATAGTGAGCCCAAAGCATGCGCCCAGCCCGCGCGTTGATCGACCTGGACGCGTTGCGCGCCAATTTCCGCCTGGCCCGTGAACTGGGTGGCCAACGCAAGACCCTGGCCGCGATCAAGGCCGATGCCTACGGGCACGGCGCGGTCGCGTGCGCGCGCGCGCTGGAAGGCGAGGCGGATGCGTTCGGGGTGGCCTGCATCGAAGAAGCCCTGGAACTTCGCGAGGCGGGCATCCGCACGCCGATCGTGCTGCTGGAAGGGTTCTTCGATGCGCAGGAACTGCCGCTGATCGTGCAGCATGAATTGTGGTTTGCGGTGGGGACGCCGTGGCAGGTGGAGGCGGTGGCGGCGTTTGAGACGACGGCGATGCTGCGCATCTGGTTGAAGCTGGACAGCGGCATGCACCGGCTTGGGCTGTCACCGGCCGACTTCCGCGCGGCGCATGCGCGCCTGTCGGCGCTGCCGCAGGTGGGGCCGATGGTGCTGATGAGCCACCTGGCGCGCGCGGACGAGCTGGACAGCCCGCGCACGCGCGAGCAGGCGGCGTTGTTCGCGGCGACGATCGAGGGGCTGGCGGGGGAGACGAGCCTGTGCAATTCGCCGGCGCTGCTGGGCTGGCCGGACGTGCGCAGCGACTGGGTGCGGCCGGGCCTGATGCTCTACGGGGCGAACCCGTTGCCGCACGATGCTGGGCTGGGCGCGCGGTTGCGCCCGGTGATGACGATGGAGTCGAAGATTTTCGCGGTGCGTGAGATCGGGGTGGGCGAGCCGGTAGGCTACGGTGCGCGCTTCGTGGCCGAGCGGCCGACGCGCGTGGGCGTGGTAGCGCTGGGTTACGCGGACGGCTACCCGCAGTTCGCGCCGAACGGGACGCCGGTGATGATCGACGATGCGCCGGGCCAGCTGATCGGGCGGGTATCGATGGACATGCTGACGGTGGACCTGACCGACCTGCCACAGGCGGGGGTGGGCAGCCGCGTGACGCTGTGGGGCGCATCACCGCGCCTGGACGTGCTGGCGCCGTTGTGTGGCGTCAGCGCCTATCAGCTGCCCTGCGCTGTCAAACGCGTGCCGCACGAGCACGTGGGCGGCTGACCTGGTGTTGGTCGAGGTTTGAAGAACGGCGCCTGAGGGCGCCGTTTTTTTGGCTTCGTTTGATTGTTGGGCAGAGCAGAGCAGAGCAGATCAACGGCTCGCGAGTGCGGCGCTTTCGTGCGCGGGGCGGGTACGGGCGGGGGTGCGGGACACGCCGTAAACACGTCCTTGTGGGCTC
>NZ_JAVWXA010000006.1:0-72080 GCF_036662295.1 Stenotrophomonas sp. | reverse complement strand
CACCCATGTAAGCTCGACATACGCCATCCATGGCGTATGACGGTCCCGCACCCCCACCCGTACCCGCCCTTGGACAGTAGGCCGGTGCGCACAGAGAAAGCCGGTAGTGCCGGCCGCTGGCCGGCATCACACCCCGCCCCAAGCGACCAAGCCGGCACTCGCATGCATTCCTGGCCAGTAACAGCAAAAACCGCGCAGCCACGCAAAGCACCCTGTTTTTAGGATTAGTGCGATTTCAAGCGCGGCCGCCCTGTCGAGCGTGCGCGGAATGCTACGGTCATTCCACCATCAAGACGGAGAGTGGATATGGACATCTGGGAAGCGCGGCAGGATACCGGCGGCAAGGTCGATACCCATCGCAACGCCTACGGTCGCGACCGCGCGCGCATCATCCATTCGGCGTTCTTCCGCCGGCTGCAGGGCAAGACCCAGGTGCTGGGCCTGGGCGAGAGCGACTTCTACCGCACCCGCCTCACCCATTCCATCGAGGTGGCGCAGATCGCTAGCGGCATCGTGGAGCAGCTGCACGGCGATGCCGACCATGCCGAGTTCCATCCGTTCCTGCCGTCGCTGCAACTGGTGGAAGCCATCGCGCTGGCGCACGACATCGGGCATCCCCCGTTCGGGCATGGCGGCGAGGTCGCGCTGAACTACTGCATGCGCGAGGCGGGTGGGTTTGAAGGCAATGCCCAGACCCTGCGGATCGCCACGCGGCTGGGCGAGTACTCGCCCACATCCGGTCTCAACCTCACCCGCCGCACCCTGCTCGGCCTGATCAAATACCCCGTGCTGCATTCCAGCGTGGTCAACCAGGACAAGTACCGTGGCGGCGGCGCGCCCTCCAACCTGGATGCCTACAAGCCGCCCAAGTGCGTCTTCGACTGCGATGCGGCCTCGGTCGATTTCGTGCTGCAGCCACTGGAAGAGAAAGCGCGGCAGCTGTTCATGGGCGCCGAGCCCGCGCCGGGCAAGCATGCCAGGTCGCGGCACAAGAGCTTTGATACCTCCATCATGGAGCTGGCCGACGACATCGCCTACGGGGTGCACGACCTGGAGGATGCGATCGCGCTGCGCTTTGTGAGCGAGCAGCAATGGCGCGCCGAGGTGCACGACCGCATCAAGGATCGCACCGCAGCGATGCCACTGGAGAAGGAGATCGACCGGATCACCGCCGAGCTGTTCTCCGGCTGCGGCCGCCAGCGCAAGCATGCCATCAGCTTCCTGGTGGGGTACTTCATCCGCAGCTGCACGATCAAGGAGAACACGCTGTTCTCCCATCGCCTGTTCGGCCTGGCCGCGGGCATGTGCGAGGAGGCGCGCGCCGAGCTGGACCTGCTGCAAGGCTTCGTGGTGCAGAACGTGGTCAAGACCGCCGAGGTGCAGACCCTGGAATACAAGGGCCAGCAGATGGTGATCCGGCTGTTCGATGCGATCGCCGACAACCCCACGCGGCTGCTGCCGGAGAAGCAGAAGGGCGAGCACGAACGCTACGGCATGCGCGCCATCTGCGATTACCTGGCCGGCACCACCGACGACTACGCCACGCGCCTGTACCACAAGATGTTCACGCCCTCGTCGGGATCGGTGTTCGACCGGCTGTAGCAGCGGCGCGCGGTGGCTCAGTACACGTCGCGCCGGTAGCGGCCTTCGCCCAGCAGCGCATCCACGCTGTCCTCGCCCAGCACCTCGCGCAGGGCGAGGTCCACGCCTTCGGCCATCCCGTGCAGCGCGCCGCACACATACACGCTGCCGCCCATCGCCACCCACGCCCGCAGCGCGTCGGCGGCGGCCAGCAGGCGGTGCTGCACATAACCCCCGTCGCCATCGCGCGAGAACGCCAGGTCCACCCGGCGCAGGTGGCCGTGGTGCTGCCAGTCGGTCAGCTGCGCTTCGTACAGGAAATCGTGGGCCCGGGTGCGCTCGCCGAACACCAACCAGTGGCCGCCGTCGCCGCGCAGCGCCGCCTCGCGCAGCAGGCTGCGCAGCCCGGCGATGCCGGTGCCGTTGCCGATCAGCAGCATCGGCGCATGCTCGGGGAAGCGGTGGAAGCCGCTGTTGCGGCGTACCCGTGCCTGCACCTGGCCACCCTCGGCGGCATGCACGCACAGCCAGCCCGAGCCCAGGCCATGGCGGCCGTCGGGCAGGTCAACGAGGCGGACCACCAGCTGCACGAGGTCATCCTGTGGCACCGATGCGATCGAGTACTCGCGGTGTGGCAACGCGGGCAGGCCGGCCAGCCATGCGGCAGGATCGGGGATCGGGCCGCTGCCGGCCGACGTCGGCAGCACCCGCGCGGCGCAGGCCACGTGCAGCGGCATTGCCTGGCCGTCGCAGGCGACGGTCTGGTCGCCATCCAGGCCCAGCGTGGCCAGCACCGCGCGCACGTAGGCCGGCGCGTGGCGTGGCGCGATCTCCAGGATGTCGCCGGCCTGCCAGCTGCTGTGCGGCGGCGGGGCGAGGTCCACCTGCCACACGGCGCCGGCCGCGCTGCCCGGGTTGAGCGGCGTGCGCGCCTGCAGCGTCCAGTCCTGCAGCGCCGGCTGCAGCGGCAGCGGCGGCAGCGGCGCGGCATCGGCGTCCACGCCAGCGAGGGTGGCCAGTTGCCGTTGCCAGGCGGCCAACGTGACCGGGTCGTCGCGATCCACTTCCAGCGTGGGGAACAGGCGCTGCGCGCCCTGCGCGGCCAGCCAGCCGTCCACCGCGCGCGAGAAGCCGCAGAACCGGGCGTATTCGCGGTCGCCCAGGCCCAGCATCGCGTAATCCAGGCCGGCCAGTGCCAGCTCACCGGACATCACCCGGCGCTCGAACACGCGCGCCGCATCCGGCGCCTCGCCATCGCCAAACGTGCTCACCACCAGCAGCAGCTGGCCGGCCTGCTGCAGGCGCGCCGCCTCCAGCTGGCCAAGCGGACACACTTGCACCGGGCCGGCCGCCTGCAGCTGCGCGGCCGCCTGCCAGGCGAGCTGTTCGGCCACGCCGCTCTGGCTGGCAAAGACCACCAGCCACGGCGCGCCGTCGGCGCGTGCGTCCAGCGGCAGGCGCGAGGCCCGCACCTCGCGTTTGCGGCGGCGGCGGTCCAGGTACAGCATCCAGCCGGTGATGAAGAAGAGCAGCATCGCCAGGCTCGACAGCATCACCACCACGCGCCCGGGCAAGCCGAAGAAGCTGCCCGAATGCAGCGCGAACATGCTCACCACCAGCTTGCCGCCGACCGGCTTGTCCGCATACGGCTCATAGCGCAGCCGCGCGCCGCTGGCCGGGTCGATCTGCAGCAGGTCCTGGGCGCGGTCGTGTGCGGCCACGCCGCCGCGCACCCGCGCGGCGATCGGCGTGCCCGGCTTGGCCGGGAAGCGCAGGTCGAGGTAGCCGCGTTGCACGCCGGGCAGGGCATACAGCGTGGCCTGCACCCGGCCCAGGTCGGTGGCACCGCCGGCGCTGCGCGGCTCGGCCTGTGCCGGCACGGGGCCCTCCAGCAGCCGCGTCATCCCGCTGCGGTAGCTCTCGAAGGACCACCACAGCCCGGTCATCGCGATCATCAGGTAGACCAGCAGCACCCAGGTGCCCACCACCGAATGCAGGCTCCACAGGAAGCTGCGCCCACTGCGCGACCACTCCACCGCCAGCCACGTGCGCCAGTGCCACCAGCGCCGTGGCCAGCGCAGGTAAAGCCCGGACAGGCAGAAGAACAGCAGCACGATCGCGCAGATGCCGGTGACGCGCTTGCCGCGCTCGCCGGCCACCAGGTGCCGGTGCAGGTCTTCCACGAACGCAAAGAACGCCACCCCGCGCAGCGCGTTGAACTGCTGGCCGGTATACGGGTTGAAGTAGCGCCAGTGCGCCTGCCCGCCCTCGAAACGTGCCACCGACAGGCGCTGGCCGGTGGCGTCCAGCTGCAGGCGCTGCAGCGGGCGCGCCTGGCCCTGCTGCAGCATCGGCAGCAGCGTGGTCAGCGGCAGCGGGCGGGCGCCCTCGGCGTGCTGCCGGGCCACCTGCGCGAACGCCGGGTTGAGCGCGCGCACGATCTCGTCCTCGAAGGACATCGTGGCGCCGCTCAGGCCCATCACCGCCAGCACGGTGCCGGCGGTGATGCCCAGCAGCCAGTGCAGCTGGAACAACAGCGACTTCAACATGGGCGGGCGGTCCGGCGGCGGGCGATCAGAAGTCCAGCTGGTAGCCCAGCGTCAGCGTGCGCCCACGCCCGGCGAAATAGCGGTCCGGTTCGATCAGCGCGCTCTGCGAGTAGTAGGTGATGTACTGGCGGTCCAGCAGGTTGGCCACGCCCAGCTGCACGCTGCCCTTGGGCAGGGCGTACTCGGCGCCGAGGTCGAACAGCGCATAGCCCCGGAACTGCTTGGCCGCCTCATCGAAGTTGCGGTTGAACGCGTACTGCCCCTGCACGAAGGTGGACAGCGCCGGCGTCCACTGCGCCGACCACGTGCCGATGACGCGGTTGGGCGCGATGTTCAGGCCATCCAGGCGCGCATCCAGGCGGCCATCGGCGTCGCTGTCGTAGCGGCCGCGCGTCCACGCATAGGACAGGCCCAGCTTGTGCGCCTCGTTGATGCGGTAACGCACGCTGGCGTCCAGGCCTTCGATGCGGGTCTTCTCGCGCGCCATCTGGAAGGCACCGTCCACCGCGATGATCCGCGTGCCCAGGTCCGAGCGCGACTGGAACACCGACACGTCCGCTTCCCACGCCCCGGCGCGCACGCGCGCCCCCAGTTCCACGTTGCGGGTCAGCACCGGTTCCAGCGTGTGCAGGTCGGCCACCGAGGTGCCCACGGTATTGATCGAGCGCAGCACGCGGCCCACGTCGGGCATGCCGAAGCCTTCGGAGTAGCTGCCGAACACGTTGAAGGTGTCCGTCGGCGCGAACACCAGCCCGGCGTTGTACAGCGTTTCACCGAAGGAGAGCTTGCCGCCCTGCACGTTGACCCGGTTGTAGCGGTACAGGGTCTGGTAGCTGTCGATGCGCAGGTCCGCTTCCTCGCGGCGCACGCCGGCCTGTGCGGTCAGCGTGGGCAGCAGCTTGTACTCGGCCTGCACGAAGCCGGCCGCGTTGCGGAATTCCGAGTTGGGCACGTAGGTGCGGCCGGTGCCGTACAGGTCCTGCTTGCCGCTGTCGGCCAGCAGGTCGATGCCACCGGTGAGCTTGAGCGCGCCGCCCAGCAGGTCGTCGCGGCCCAGGCTGGTCTTGGCGCCCCACTTGGACGCCACCGAGCGCGACTGGTCGTACAGCGTGCCGACCGGTGCGATCAGCGGGTCCTGGAAGGTGGAAGAGCGATCACCGCCGAACAGGCCCTCGAACTCCTGGTTGAACACCATCGCGCGCAGTTCCATCCCGGCCAGGTCGTGGTGGGTGTAGGCCAGCCCGGTGGTCCACACATCGTTCCACGGCGGCGTGCCCGGCGGGGTGCCGCGCACCGAGGTGGTGGGAATGCCCGCGCCGCGGTTGCCGGCCACGGTGAGGTACTCGGCCTTGGACTTGATCCGGTAGCGGTTGGAGCTGAACTGCAGTTCCTGGTTGTCGTCGATCCAGTAGCCCAGCTTGGCGTGCACGTCGTAGGCGCGGGTGGCCATCAGGTCGCCCTGGGTGGTGTCGGTGCCGATCGCGGTGCCGTCGCCATCCAGCCACAGCCCCTGGTCCTCATAGCCCACGCCGAGCAGGTAATCCCAGCGGCCCTTGCTGCCGCTGATCCGGTAATCGGTGCGGTAGCTGGCGGTTTCCCCGTCCAGGCCGCGGGTGGGCAGCGTGGTCTGCACGCCCATGTGCTGGTTGACCTCGCCCGGTGCCGGGCGCCGGGTGATCAGGTTGATGGTGCCGCCGGTGGCGCCCAGCCCGTTCATGGCGTTGGCGCCCTGGATCACCTCGATCCGCTCCACCATCGCGTAATCGATGGTGTGCGCCTCGCGCCCGGTGGGGCGCAGCGGGTTGGACTGCGGGATGCCATCGACCAGGATCAGCGGCGTGCGCCCGCGCAGCGTCTCGCCGCTGCCATTCATCTTGCCGCGGCTGGGCGTGTAGGAGGGCAGCAGGCTGGACAGCACGTCCGAGGAATTGCCGCTGATGCGCAACTGCTGCTCGATCTGCGCGCGGTCGATGATCACCACCGTCTGCGGCGCGGTATCGGCGGTCTGGCCGGTGCGCGAAGCGCTCACCGTCACCGTGTCCAGGGTGCGCGGATCGGCCTGCTGGGCCAGGGCGGGCGCGGACAGCAGCGCGGAAAGGGCGAGGAACAGGGGAGAGAGGCGCATGGGCACGTCCTTGGAGCATGGACGTGGCAACACCAGCCCAGCAGCGAATGAGAATTGATCGCGTCATTGTTGGGCGCGCCGCCGCCGGGGTCAATAACCAGAACGGGGGAAGGGCGCGATGCCCCGCGCCGCGCCCTCAGCCCGCGGCCCGGATCACAACGCCGCCCAGGCCTCGATCTCGCCGGCCTTGAACGGCCCCAGCTTCTGTTTCACGATCCGCCCCTGCGCATCCACCAGCACCGTGTAGGGCAGCAGCCCCTGCGCATTGCCCAGGCGCACGCTGGCATCGGCGGGGCCGGGCGTGTCCAGCACGATCGGGTAGTCCACCGGCACCCGCGCCAGGAAATCGCGCACCCCGTCCGGTGTATCCAGTGCCAGGCCGAGCACCTGCACGCCGTCGGCGGGCTGGGCGGCGGCGAAGGCGGCCAGCGCCGGCATTTCCTCCACGCACGGGCCGCACCAGCTGGCCCACACGTTGATCAGCAGCGGGCGCCCGCGGAAGCGGGCCAGGTCCACGGCCGCACCGGACACGTCGGGCAGGGTGAGGGCAGGCATCGCATCGCCGATCGCCGCGCCCGCGGCGACCGCGCGCGCTGGTGGTGGCGGTGTTGCTATCTCCGGGCGGTTGAAGAACCACGCCCCGGCGGCCAGGCCCAGGACCGCCGCCAGAACGGCCACCACCCCCAGCGGGCGAGGTGGCCGCAGGCTCATCGTGCGGTCCGCAGCAGCGCTTCTTCCACGATGGCCTGGGTCAGCACGGTGGGCAGCACCGTCGGCGGTGCGCCCGGGCCGTACACCACGTACAGCGGCACGCCCACCGCCTTGTGCTCATCCAGGAACGCGGTGATTTCCGGGTCCACGTTGGTGTAGTCGCCGCGCATGTACACCGCGTTGGTGCGGCGCAGGGTGTCGTGGAAGGCGTTGGTGCCCAGCACCGCGCGCTCGTTGGCCTTGCAGGTCACGCACCAGTCGGCGGTCATGTTGACGAACACCACGCGGTTGTCCTGGCGCAGCCGGTCCAGCATCTGCGGCGAATAGGCCACCACGTTGTCGGCGGCAGCCAGGGCGGCCTTGGCCGGCGGCACCAGCCGGGTCACGCCCCACACCGGCACCAGCGCGGCGATCAGCAGCAGCAGCGCCAGCAGCCCGCCCACGCGGTGGCTGCGCCAGCGGCTGCGCTCGAACCACCACAGCGCCAGCGCCAGCACCACCAGCCCGCCCAGCACCAGGGTCATCGCATCCACGCCGCGCTGCTTGCCCAGCACCCACAGCAGCCAGATCGCGGTGCCGTACATCGGGAAGGCCAGCACGTGCTTCAGCGTTTCCATCCACGCACCCGGACGCGGCAGGCGCTTGGCCAGCGAGGGGATGAACCCGATCAGCAGGAACGGCAGTGCCAGGCCCAGGCCCAGCACCAGGAACACCAGGATCGCCTGCGCCGGCGGTGCGGTGAAGGCGAACGCCAGCGGCAGGCCCATGAACGGGGCCACGCACGGGCTGGCCACCACGCAGGCCAGCACGCCGGTGAAGAAATCGCCGACCGGGCCGCTGCGCGAGGCCAGCGACTGGCCGACCCCGCCCAGGCTGCCGCCCAGGGTGAACACCCCGGACAGGCTCAGGCCCACGGTGAACATCAGGTACACCAGCGCGGCGATGAACCACGGGTGCTGCAGCTGGAAGCCCCAGCCGGCGGCCTGGCCGGCCGCGCGCAGCGCCAGCACCAGCCCGCCGATGGCCGCAAACGCCACCAGCACGCCGGCGGTGTACCACAGGGCATGGCTGCGCGCGCGCTGGCGGCTCTCACCGCTCTGCGCCACGCCCAGCACCTTCAGCGACAGGATCGGCAGCACGCACGGCATCAGGTTGAGGATCAGCCCGCCCAGCAGGGCGAGCAGCAGCGCGCCGATCAGCGTGGTCGGCGCCGCGTCGTCGCCCGGCGGGCGGGTGCGCTGGGCATTGTCGGCGCTGGCATCGGGCACCGCGCCGGGGGCCACCTCGGCACTGGCCGGTTCGTTGGGGCGGATCAGCATCGGCTGGGTGGCCAGGCCCGCGGCGTCGCGCTCGCGCGCCTGGGCACGCTTGTCCTTGCCCGGCAGCGGGGTGATCACCTCGCTCTGGTGCGCCGCTTCATCGGCGCGCGCGTTGACCTTGGCCGCCGGCAGCGACAGCTTCACCCGGCGCGTCATCGGCGGATAGCAGATGCCATCGGTCTGGCAGCCCTGGAAGGTGATCACCAGGGTGGCCTCGTCGGCCTCGGGGCGGCTGCGGCGCAGCGGCAGCTTCACGTCCACCTGGTCGAAATACACCGCCACGTCGCCGAAGTGCTCGTCGCGGTGCGACTTGGCCGCCGGCCACAAGGGCTTGTCCGCGCGCAGGCCCGGGGCGCCTTCCAGCTTCAGCGAGGTGCGGTCGCGGTAGAGGTAATAGCCCGGCGCCGGGCTGAAACGCAGCAGCACGGTGTTGCCATCGTCCACGATCGCATCGAAGCCGAACGCGCGCTCGGACGGCAGCGGCAGCGCCTGGGCGTTGGCCATGCCCGGCAGGCGCAGGCCACCGCCGCCACTGGTGCCGGCCAGCGGGTTGTTGAACGGCGAGGGCGCCGCGCTGGTCGCGGCCACCGTTGCCGGCGCGGCCGCACCGCTGCCCGCCGGCAGCTTCACCTTGATGCTGCGCTTCTGCGGCGGGTAGCACACGCCCGCATCGGCACAGCCCTGGTAGCGCACTTCCAGCGTCACCGACTCGGCCTGGTCCTCGGCCTTGCCCGGCAGCACGGCGGTCAGGCGCTCGCGGTAGGTTTCCACCTCACCGAAGAAGTCGTCATGGTGCTTCTTGCCGGCCGGCATCTGCAGGGCCTCGGCCACGAAGCCGGGATCGGCCTTGACCGTGGTGCGATGGCGATACAGGTAATAGCCCGGCGCGATCTTGAAGGTGAGCTCCACCCGGTCGCGATCCCGCGCCTGCGCGCTCAGCCCGAAGGCTTCGTCCACCGGCAGCAGGTCCTTCTCGCTCACGGCCAGCGCCGGCAGGGACACCACGAACAACGCGCACAGCGCGGCAACACGACCCAACAGCGTCATCAATCAATGTCCTCTCGGGTCTGGGCCCGAATCCAATCCAGGTACGCCGGCAGGCCAGCGCGGGCTTCGACCGCCAGGCACTCCGGGAGTTCATACGGATGCAGCGCCTGCAGGCGTGCGATGGCCGCGTCCAGGCGGCTGCCGGTGGTCTTGACCAGCAACTGGACCTCATGGTCCTCGCTGATCGCGCCCTGCCAGCGGTAAGTGGAATGCGCCCCGTCCAGGCGGGTGACACACGCCGCCAGGCGTTCCTCCACCAGCGCCTGTGCCAGCCGCGCGGCGGTGGCCGCGTCGGGGCAGGTGGTGAAGATCATGAATACGGGATCGGGGGTCGACATGACCGCCGAGTATAGGACTGCCGGGCCCACTTGGTCCGACCGGCGCCCTGGGGCGCCGGTCGGCAGGGCTCAGTTGGCCAGCTGGCAGCTGGTCGGCTTGGCCGAGGTGAACAGGGCCGGGGTGGCCCATTCGGGGTGGTCGATGAACGGGTTGCGGTTGCCCTGGAAGCTGAAGACCACTTCGTTGCGGGCGCGTTCGGCGGCATCCGGCGGGTCGGACAGGTGCCACTCGATCAGCGTCGAGAGCAGGCCCATGTACGCCGGCGAGGCGGAGGTCTTGACGATTTTGGCGCGGTCGTCAGTCAGCTCCAGGTCGGGTTCGGACTGGCCGGTCTTGGCGTCTTTGCCCCCTTCATAGCGGATGGCCATGTACATCACCGCCCGCGCCATGTCGCCCTTGCGACGGCCCCACACCTCGAAGGTGCCGCCGTTGCCATCGGGCGTGCGCACCCAGTTGGAGTTGCCCGGGTAGCCACCGCTGCCGCCGCCCACGCCGTTGTTGGACTCGGTAGCGCGCTCGCCGCAGTTGGCGTCGCACTTGCCGAACGGCTTGTTGCCGCGGTCGGCGTTCCACTGTGCGTCGGTCAGGTACAGCATGTGGGTATCGGTGTAGGGCGCATACGGCAGGCCCTTGTCACCGGTGGTGCTGGCAAAGCCCAGCGAGTTGGGCCAGGTGTGCTCGCGGTTGTAGGTCAGGCCGCTGCCCGTGCCTGCGCGGCCGCTCACCTTGGTGTAGCTGCGGTTGCGATAGGCGTCCAGGATCTTGCCGCTGTCGTTGGGATCCTCGTCGGCCATCTCCAGGATGGTCCAGGTGCTGGTGCCCGAGCCGCTGTAGGGGTAGGCGGTGTGGCCCTTGATGGTTTCATGCAGCGAGCAGCGCAGCTGGCTGGGGGTGGAGGTGTTCACGCGCGAGTAGTACTCGCCCGGATTGCCGGGGTTGCCGGGATCGGGATTGCCCGGGTCCGGGTTGCCGGTGGTGCTGGCCACGGTGAAGGCGATGCGGGTATCGGCGGCCGGGCGGGCGCCCTGCGCATCCTTGATGCGGCTGGCCTTGATGTCGAAACGGCAGGCTTCGCCGGCCACCAGCGCGGTGTTGGTGGACAGGGTGAAGCGGGTGCCGCTGCTGGCGTGGGTGAGCGGGACGGTGCCGGACTGGCCGCAGCTAAGCGCGAAGGCGCCGCTGGACAGGGTGACGGTCTCGCTGAAGGTCACGCTGAGGTCGGCGGCGGCCGGGAAGGTGCTGGCCCCCTGCTCGGGGGTGGTGGCGCTCACCGAGGGCGGGGTGTTGGGGCCGGTGCTGCCACCGCCGGCGAAGGTCTGCCCGGTGTTGCAGGTGCCGAAGGTCTGGGCGGCCGAGGCGGCCCAGGTGAAGTGCGCGTACTGGCTGCCGTTGCCGGTCAGCTGCAGCGAGGTGCCCGGGGCGGTGCTGTTGGTCTCGCTGACGGGGATGTTCTGGCTGGTCAGCCCGGCGGCCGGGCCGCCGGAGGCGGTGATGGTGCCTTCGTAGCTGATGAACTGGACCACCTTGCCGGCCGCATCGACCAGGGCGATGCCATCGTTGGGGCCGTTCTGGATGCCGTTGGTGGGGTAGGTCACCGTGGCGATGCTGGCCTTGCCGCAGCTGGCGGCAGCGCCGGCGGGGACGGGGTTGTTGGCGTATACGGTGGCGGCCGAGGGGGTGCTGCCGTTGTACAGGTACAGGCGGTAGGTGCTGAGATCCTCGCCGTTGGTGGCCACCACCTCGATGGCCTCGCCGACATCGCCGGCGGCGGTGGAATCGTCGTAGTGCAGTTCATTGATGAATACGTCCGCCTGGGCGGAGCCGGCGGCCAGGGCCAGCAGGCAGCCGAGGGACAACGGGGTGAGCAACCTCATCTACGTCTCCTTGTGATTGGTTATTGCCGGCCGAATCTAATCAATCCAGATGACACATCTATCGATATGTCGGAACCAGCCTTCCGCAATGAGACGTGCGTCAAGAATTTGGCGGGTATGCTTCACCCGCCCCCGGCCGTTGGCCGGTCCCCACCGAAAAAGCTGTAGTGCCGGCCGCTGGCCGGCATCCCACAGCCCTCCTTGTCCCCAACGCCCACCGACCACTGCGGCGAAACCCCACCGATGGGCAGGACACCAAAAATTTTCCCGAGCGCCCCTTGAAAGGCAGGTGCCCAGCACCATCTCTGCTCTGTACCCGCACCGCCGGGTTTTTTCGTGAGCGTGGCTGGCAGTCGCCCTGTGCGAGTGCTAACATCGCCGGACTTTTCTAGACCAATCAACAACTTAAAAGGGTCTCACATGAGCATCAAGCCGCTTCATGACCGCGTCGTAGTCAAGCCGATCGAAGCCGACGAAATCTCGTCCGGCGGCATCGTGATTCCGGATTCCGCCAAGGAAAAGTCCACCAAGGGCGAAGTCGTGGCCGTGGGCCCGGGCAAGCCGCTGGACAACGGCAGCGTGCGCGCGCCGTCGCTGAAGGTCGGTGACAAGGTCATCTACGGCCAGTACGCCGGCAGCAGCTACAAGGCCGAAGGCGTCGAGTACAAGGTCCTGCGCGAAGACGACATCCTCGCCATCATCTGATGACGTAGCGCGGGCGCTGCCCCGCTGCGCGGTAGCCGGATCAACCGGTCGACCGTATTCCCCATTCCAGCTGCCGGGCATCGCCCGGCGCCATATATAAAAGGTATTCGCAATGGCTGCCAAAGATATTCGTTTCGGTGAAGACGCCCGTTCGCGCATGGTGCGCGGCGTCAACGTGCTCGCCAATGCCGTCAAGGCAACCCTGGGCCCGAAGGGCCGCAACGTCGTGCTCGAAAAGAGCTTCGGCGCCCCGACCATCACCAAGGACGGCGTGTCCGTCGCCAAGGAAATCGAACTGGCTGACAAGTTCGAGAACATGGGCGCGCAGATGGTGAAGGAAGTTGCTTCGCGCACCAACGACGACGCCGGCGACGGCACCACCACCGCCACCGTGCTGGCCCAGGCCCTGATCCGCGAAGGCGCCAAGGCCGTCGCTGCCGGCATGAACCCGATGGACCTCAAGCGCGGTATCGACAAGGCCGTGATCGCCGCCGTCGCCGAGCTGAAGAACATCTCCAAGCCCACCGCCGACGACAAGGCCATTGCCCAGGTCGGCACGATCTCGGCCAACTCCGACGAGTCCATCGGCAACATCATCGCCGAAGCGATGCGCCGCGTGACCAAGGAAGGCGTGATCACCGTTGAAGAAGGCTCGGGCCTGGAAAACGAGCTGGACGTCGTGGAAGGCATGCAGTTCGACCGCGGCTACCTGTCCCCGTACTTCATCAACAACCAGCAGTCGCAGACCGCCGACCTGGACGATCCCTACGTGCTGCTGCACGACAAGAAGATCTCCAACGTGCGTGACCTGCTGCCCGTGCTGGAAGGCGTGGCCAAGGCCGGCAAGCCGCTGCTGATCATCGCCGAAGACATCGAAGGCGAAGCGCTGGCCACCCTGGTGGTCAATACCATCCGTGGCATCGTCAAGGTCGTGGCCGTCAAGGCACCGGGCTTCGGCGACCGTCGCAAGGCGATGCTGGAAGACATGGCCGTGCTGACCGGCGGCACCGTGATCTCCGAGGAAATCGGTCTGTCGCTGGAAAAGGCGACGATCAAGGACCTGGGCCGCGCCAAGAAGGTGCAGGTCTCCAAGGAAAACACCACCATCATCGACGGCGCTGGCGAGAAGGCCAACATCGATGCGCGCGTGACCCAGATCAAGACCCAGATCGAAGACACCTCGTCCGATTACGATCGCGAGAAGCTGCAGGAACGTGTGGCCAAGCTGGCCGGCGGCGTGGCCGTGATCAAGGTCGGCGCCTCGACCGAAATCGAAATGAAGGAAAAGAAGGACCGCGTCGACGACGCCCTGCACGCGACCCGTGCAGCCGTTGAAGAAGGCGTTGTCCCGGGCGGCGGCGTGGCCCTGGTCCGTGCGGTCACCGCACTGGCCGGCCTGAAGGGTGCCAACGAAGACCAGAACCACGGCATCCAGATCGCCCTGCGCGCGATGGAAGCCCCGCTGCGCGAAATCGTGGCCAACGCCGGCGAAGAGCCGTCGGTCATCGTCAACAAGGTCAAGGAAGGCACCGGCAGCTACGGCTACAACGCCGCCAGCGGCGAGTTCGGCGACATGCTGGAATTCGGCATCCTGGACCCGACCAAGGTGACCCGTTCGGCGCTGCAGAACGCCGCCTCGATCGCCGGCCTGATGATCACCACCGAAGCCATGGTGGCCGAAGCCCCGAAGAAGGATGACGGCGCCGGCGCAGCAGGCGGCGGCATGGGCGGCATGGGTGGCATGGGCGGCATGGACTTCTGATGCCGCTGCCGGCCCCCGGCCGGCACACCGAGGTGCGGTAGGTGCCGCAAGTAACGGCGAATGCCGTTGCTAACGTCGCTTGCAACGGCCCGAAGGGTGCCCGCCTGAAAGGAGGGCATACCGTTGGCCGGCCCCCGCCCACCCCGCGCTACACGTAAAAACCCCGCCGAAAGGCGGGGTTTTTTGTTGCCCCTCGCCTGGCCGCCACACGCACCTTGCTGCCACCGTGCACCGCCGCTAGGCTCTGCGCATGCCCACGTCCCTGATCGTTGTCGATGATTTCCTGGCCGCCGCCGATGCCGAGGGCCTGCGCAATGCCGCCCTGCGCCTGACCTATCCCGAGCAGGACGGTGCCTTCCCCGGTCGCAACTCGATCGAGCGCCTGCAGATGGATGGCCTGGCGCAGGCGGTCTCCCGCCTGGTCAACGAGCCGCTGCGCGTGGTCTCGCCAATGCAGTCCCACGGCAAGTTTCGCATCACGCTGGCCCACGACGTCGGCCGCGCCAGGGTGCACGTGGATCGCTCGCACTGGTCGGGCATCCTCTACCTCAGCGCGCCGGAAGACTGCCAGGGCGGCACGGAGTTCTTCCGCCACCGCCGCACTGGCACCGAACGCCTGGCGCTGGATGAGGCCGAACTGGCCCGCCACGCCTATCCCGACCGCGCCGCGATGCACCGGGACATCATCGAGCGCGACAGTGCCGATGAGGCGCAGTGGGAAATGACCATGCGCGTGCCGATGCGCTTCAATCGACTGGTGCTGCTGCGTCCCTGGCTATGGCACACCGCCGGGCCGGCCTTCGGCGACCGCATCGAGAACGGCCGCCTGGTCTACCTGATGTTCTTCGACGCGGCCGTGCCAGGCGAACGCTGAGCCACCACCCCGTCATCCGGGTTATGATTAGGCGCCTAATCATAACCGTTGGACCCTCATGCTGGCCCCCAAGCACCAGGCCTTCCTTGCCGAAATGCAGCGCCGTGGCCAGCCTGCGCCCGATGGCCTGACGCAGTGTTTCCAGTTGCTTTCGCTGGCGGCGGCCATCGACCAGGACTGCGCGCGCCGGCTGGCACCGCAAGACCTGAGCGAAGGCCGCTTCGTGCTGCTGATCCTGCTGCAGGGCGCCGAGCAGGCGCTGTCGCCGCACCAGTTGGCCGAGCGCGCCGGCGTGACCCGGGCCACGGTGACCGGCCTGCTCGACGGCCTGCAGCGCGACGGGTTGCTGGAGCGGCACGCCGACGCGGACGACAAGCGCCGCATCAACGTCTGCCTCACCGCCGCCGGCGAGGCGCTGGCGGTATCGCTGTTCGACCAGCACACCCAGTGGATCCGCGGCCTGTTCGCTGATCTCAGCAGCGCCGAGCGCCGCCTGCTCAGTGGGCTGCTGTGCCGTATCTGGGCGCGCACCGACGCGGGCAGGGCGCCGTGAAGAAGCAGGCACTCACCCGCGAGCGCCGCGCCCAGCTCGACGGCGGCGCGGCCGAGGCCACCCACCTGGCCGAGATCCTGGCGGTGGACTTCGCCCGGCTGCTGGCCAGCATCGCCCCGTCGCTGCCGGCAGCGGCCGTGGCCAACATGCGCAAGGCCGCCAACAGTGGCATCACCCTGCGCATGCAGGGCGCGGCCACGCTGCTGCGCGCGCATGCGCTTGGCGACCCGGCGCACTGGATCGACCATCGCAGCGACACCGTGCGCGGCTGGGCCTGTTACCTGATCGGCAGCGACCCGCGCCTGACCCTGGAGCACAAGCTCGATGCGATGCGCGCGCTGGCCGACGACCCGCATTTCGGCGTGCGCGAGTGGGCCTGGCTGGCGTTGCGCCCGCACATCGCCGCCGAGCCGCAGCGCGTGCTGGCGTACCTGCACGCCTGGACGGCCGACGCCTCCCCCAACGTGCGCCGCTTCGCCTGCGAAGCCCTGCGCCCACGCGGGGTGTGGGCCGCGCATATCGCCCTGCTCAAGCAGCAGCCAGAGCTCGCCCTGGCCCTGCTGGAAGCGCTGTGCTGCGATGAATCGCGCTACGTGCAGGACTCGGTCGGCAACTGGTTGAACGACGCCGGCAAAAGCCAACCTGACTGGGTGCGTGCCCTGTGCGCCCGCTGGCACACCGTGCACGCAGACCACCCCGCCAATGCCTACATCCGCAAGCGCGCCCTGCGCTCGCTCTGACCCAAGGATTGCCCATGTCGTACATGCTGATCGAGCTTTACACCGCCACCCCCGCGTGGGCCGCCCTCGACCCGGTCGGTCGCGGCGCGCTCTTCGCCCGCATCGGCGCCGGCATGCAACACGTGGACCCGGCCCGCGTCACGCCGCTGGCGATGGGGCCGCTGGATCCGGACGTGCCGCATGGCAGCGCCGAGCAGTTCTACGCGGTCTGGAAGTGCAGCGACCGCAGCGACGCCGACGCCCTGCTGAAGGCCATCGACGCCACCGGCTGGCACACCTATTTCACCACCACCCACATCGCCGGTGCCGCCGGCGGGTTGCAGCAGCACCTGGCCGAACTGGCGGCGCTGCCGAGGGCGTGAGTGCGCATGGGCGGCGGATGAACACCGCGGCCCAGTTGCGAATGAAACATTTTGCGTCGCACAAAAGCTGTGCTATCAATACTCCCCAATGAACGCACGCCCCGCCAACGCCTACTTTTGGTATTACTTTCCGAAGCCACCGGCGGAGGAAGGCATGCGCTCACCCTGAAGAAATTTCAGACGCATTCCCGAAAGCCGCCAGCGCACCTGGCGGCTTTTTTGTTGCCGCCGCGCTGGGGACCCCCACTTCCAAGGAGTTTTCCCCATGCCCCCGCACACCGATGACCTGCGCATCCGCAAGATCGAACCATTGACCCCGCCGGCCCAGCTGCTGGCCATGCTGCCCTGCGACGACGAAGCCTCCGATACCGTCAGCGCCTCGCGCGCGGCCCTGCACGAGATCCTGCACGGCCGCGACGACCGCCTCGCCGTGGTGATCGGCCCGTGCTCGATCCACGACCCCATCGCCGCCATCGAATACGCCCAGCGCCTCAAACCGCTGCGTGATGCCTTTGCCGACGAGCTGGAAATCGTCATGCGCGTGTACTTCGAAAAGCCGCGCACCACCGTGGGTTGGAAGGGCCTGATCAACGACCCGGACCTGGACGGCAGTTTCAACATCAACAAGGGCCTGCGCGTGGCGCGTGGGCTGCTGCGCGACATCAACAAACTCGGCCTGCCGGCGGGCGTGGAATTCCTCGACGTGATCTCCCCGCAGTACATCGCCGACCTGGTGGCCTGGGGCGCGATTGGCGCGCGCACCACCGAAAGCCAGGTGCACCGCGAGCTGGCCTCGGGCCTGTCGTGCCCGGTGGGCTTCAAGAATGGCACCGACGGCAACATCAAGATCGCCGCCGACGCCATCGGCGCGGCCTCCAACCCGCATCACTTCCTGTCGGTCACCAAGGAAGGCGGCACCGCGATCGTGGCCACTGCCGGCAATCCGGATTGCCACGTCATCCTGCGCGGCGGCAAGACCCCCAACTACGACGCCACCCATGTGGAAGCCACCAGCCAGACCCTGGCCAAATCGCACCTGGCCGCGCGCATCATGATCGACGCCAGTCACGCCAACAGCAGCAAGAACCCGGAGAACCAGCCCAAGGTCATCGCCGACATCAACGCGCAGTTGGCCAATGGCGAAGAACGCATCGTCGGCGTGATGGTGGAAAGCCACCTGTTCGCCGGTCGCCAGGACCTGGTCGAGGGCCAGCCGCTGACCTACGGCCAGAGCATCACCGATGGCTGCATCGGCTGGGACAGCTCGCTGGCGGTGCTGGAGAGCCTGGCCGAAGCCGTGCGCGCGCGCCGTGCCGCGCGGATCAGCGAAGCGGCCTGACGCGCTGCGTGTGACCGGACAACCACGAGGCTCTGGTAGAGCCACCCCATGGGTGGCTGCCCCCGTGACAGTCCGCAAGCCCACCTGGGTAGAGCCACCCCATGGGTGGCTGCTCTGGGGTCGGTAATCGCCGCACGCCCCGGCTCTGTTTGACAACGATTCTGTTTCGTTGTTACAACGCTCCTCGCTAGCTGCCCCAGCAACTGGGGCGGCAGGGAATGGCTCAGGGGAACAGGGATGCAGCACGTCGCACGGTATCTGGCCGGGCTCGGCCTCGCGTTGTCGTTTGGTTTTGCCCACGCACAAACACCTGGTTCGTATGGTCTGCACGAACGCTCCATTGAGCGTATCAACGGTGCAAAAGACCTGGGTGTGTTATCCGTCGACACACTGTTCGGTGAGCAGGTCAGCCTGTTCAACGGCAGCACCACGTTCGAGAACGTGGATATCAGCGTTCCGGGCAACAGTGCCTTGCCCGTGGAGCTTCGGCGCAAGCTCAATGTGGATGATCGGTCACGCCTGAACGGTCAACATTTGCTTGGCTTCGGCGAATGGGACATCGATGTGCCCTTCATGTCGGGCGTCTTCGCCACCGTTGCTGGCGGATGGCGACCGGCCGGCGGTACCGTTTTGGACGGCTGGAAAAGGGGAGCCCGGCTCAACCGCTCGCGAGGAGTCAGCTAATTCATTTGCTTTCGTGCATATTTCTGGACGGGACCGGAGGGAAATAGAGTGTGCAAATTGCAAGTAACTCAATGCGTCGGTTTCGTTCTTTTGATTGCCATGATTTTTTCAGGTCATTCGATGGCCGGGAATGTCGCCCCCCTGGATATCAAGGTATTTTACCCGGATGGCGAGAGTCGGGATGACGGATATGTTGTGTTGATGGATGTTTCTGGACAGAAGATTGTAGTCAATGGGGATGGTTTATTGATGAGGCCCTGCGGCGCCGTTGTTCCAGGCCGCGGATGCATTAATTCCGATTACTTCACTTTCTTTCGGGGTGATGGTGAGCTCGCGGCCTGGAGTTTTGGTGAAGTTTCCTTCGAAATGGTTGGCTCTTGCTCCCTCTCGTCAAGCGATGGAGGGCTCAATGCTGTCAAGGTTTCATCCGCGCAGAAAGGTAAGTACATCGATTTCTACACGGATCCTTCGGGTGAACTCTATGGTTGGACCGTGAGCTACCTAGGTGAGGTTGTTTCATTCTTGAGGAAGGGGGTGAGGCTTGGGAATTGCGCTGCCGGGAAGCCCGTCAGCCCTTAGGGATCATCTGATCAAGGCTCTCATACGCCGCATTTTCAGCAGTGCCGCAGTATGCGACGGGCTCAGTTCTTGGCCAGGCCGCGGTAGCGGACCTTTGCGTAGCCGAACTGACGTTGGATTACCCGAAACGGATGCTCGACCTTGGAACGTATGCTGGCCTTGCATGTCTCCCAGCGCTCTACCTGCTTGCGTTCACGCGCGTTGCCGATCGCCTTCACCCTCGACCGCTTTGCAGGGATGAAAAATGTTGCTTTACAAGCTTCCAATTCCAGTCTCTTGGCCGCACCGGTATACCCGCTGTCGCCAAACACGGCGTCCTCCTTCCCATGCAGCAGCGCGTGCGTCATCGTGACATCCCCCACGTTTGCGGCGGTACATATGGCGTGGTGGACCAGACCGGAGAACTCGCCCACGCCGATGTCCGCCTTCATACCGAAGTACTACTGTTTGCCCTTGCGGGTTTGGTGCATCTACGGATCCCGCTTCTTGTCGGCGTTCTTTGTCGAGCTGGGGGCATTGATGATCGTCGCGTCCATTCGAGTGGAATTTCAGGTGACGAACTATGAAATTGATTTCAGCATTTATCATCTTGTCACTGGTCGCCGGATGCTCCTTGGCAAAGTCGAGGAGTGATCCGGAGGGTTATCACCAAATACTTGATTCCTATTTTGAGGAAAACAGTGTATGCAGTGCTGCGTGGGAGCCCATCGTTGATGAATGGGTAGCGCACGGCGGCAGCATCAGTGATGATATGGCCGCTACCCGGGACAGAGTAGTAGATGACCGGGCCACCCTGTTCGCGTCGCTCATCCGCGAGGTTTGGAAGAGTCAGGACGCAGCGGGAACGGAGGGAGACCGGTCAAGCGCTTTCTCTGAAGTGCTTCTTTCCAGAAAGGTAGTGCCCGAGCGTTGTGCTTACCAGTTCTGGGTGCAAGGCGCTTTGATCGATACGCCAGGCGCCTTCGCTGCGGGTGCAATGACTGCAATCCAGCAAAGGCTGGGTATCGCAGACGACCGTTTGCAAACCGCTAGCTGGGCGATGTCCCAGTTGCTCATATCACCAGCCAATGCGCGGAAGTAGCTGTCAGCTTCGGTCAGAACGATCCGAGTCGATTGGCGCTGAAGGTCATGCAGGCGTTGCTCAACCCGGTGGATGGGGTGGCAGAGGAGCAGGTCACGTTGGAGCAGTTCGATCACCGCAAAAGGATCTGATGAGGCCTGTCATGGTGAGTTCCAGTCGCGAAGTGCGTTTTCTCCACGCGATGCGTCTTCTGGACGATGGACGCGCCCAGGAAGCGTTGCAGATCGGAAATGCGCTTGTTTCATCGGACGACGAGGGGGATCGGCTGTCCGGATATCTTTGCCTGGGGTTCACTTACGAGGACGGTGGCGAAGGGCATCGGCCAGATATGGAGAGAGCCATCCACAACTATCGTCAGGCGGCGTTGATAGCGCCAGATCCCGTGACCTTCTGTTGCCTGGCGCGGTCGAGCATGAAGCGGAGTGACGGCGACGGGTACCAGGATGCGCTCAGGTTCCTGCAGGAAGCGGCGAAGCTCCGGCTGACCCCGGCAGTTGCTCTCGGATTTGCCCACTACCATCGCGTGAAGCCACACAGGGATCTGGAGGAGGCGAAGAAGTTCTATCTGCGCGCGGCAGTGAGTGGCAGGTTCAGCGGTTTCTTCGGCTACTCGGCGGTGGCAAGGGAACTGAGTCAGCAGGGGCGCGCGCTCGTCGCGGATTGCATCCGCACCGTGCTGGGTCCGCTGATAGCCCTGCTGCTGGGAAGGCGTGCACAGGACAGGTTCTGATCAAGGGGTGAGCGATGAAGAAAACGAGATGCGCGAAAATTCTAGTCGTTGCTCTGATTGTTTCGGCAACTGGGGGTGCATCTTCCCAGGAGTACGAAAGGATCTCGGGCAGTTACGCGATTGTGTCGCAGAACATTGTTGATCCCGCGCCCGGTGAAAAGAAGGACAGGGTTGCCCTTTCATTCGACTCGGACACCGCCAGGCGTATTTTCATGAGCATGCCAGCGGCGTCCAGAAGAAATGCGTGTTCGGCCGACCTGGTGACCAAGTCATCGGGAGG
Organism: Stenotrophomonas sp.; assembly: GCF_036662295.1. Lineage (GTDB taxonomy): Bacteria > Pseudomonadota > Gammaproteobacteria > Xanthomonadales > Xanthomonadaceae > Stenotrophomonas. Next base: position 50,846 of record NZ_JAVWXA010000006.1, on the reverse strand, counting down.
GCTGGTGTGCTCCCATGACGTAAAGCGAGGTGAGTATCAATGCACCGTTGGCATTCTGTTGGAGACGGGCGATGCTGTCGACGTGAGTGTCTGTTGATGCTCCGCGCGCACTGCCCCCCTTGAGCTGCGATCAGCGTGGCACGTAGCGTCCAGAGGGAAGGAGCGCTTGGCACACTGGGCGCCATGGCTGCGCATGTGCTCTTGGGAGGCCTTCAGGTGAGTCAGTTCGGGAAGCCCTGTGAATAAAAAGACGATGGCTCTGTTGCTTGTGATTGGATTGATGTCAGTCGCATCCCTTGTCAATTCGGTTCGGGTCATGAGGCCCAATGAATGCCCCTGGCGCTCTTCGCAGTGGTGTGCGACCTCCTTTTTGCGAATAGCGTCCAATCCGGAAAGGTATGACGGCCGCCACCTCTACACGTTCGGATACGTGGCGGTATCTGCGGGAAACGTCTATCTCTATCAAAGTGAGGCTGCTTACATGCGGGGCGAGCCGTTTGATCGCATCCTGATCGACCTTTCGACGCTGGGGAAGATCGCTGAGTTGGAACATCATCTCTATACCTACAACGATATCTCCGGGGTGATGCATGAAGGCTTCGTTGGCAAGGAAGGGCCCGCAGCAGGTCGTTTCGAACACGCGGTGGTATCCCTGCCCATCGGAAAGCCTGAATCCAGGGAGGGTTGGGATGTCGTCGGCATTCCGGTTGAAAGGATCGGTCCAGACGGAAATCCCAGGTGAGGGTCCGTGCATCATGGTCGCCCAAGGGATGAAATGAATAAGGACGCGAGTGTTCCTGACGGCTGTCGGCTGACGTCGCTGTGTCCGGCGATTGTTCTGTCCACCACCGCGAGCTGTTCAACGGTCGGTACCTCTTCGTCCCGCCGCGATATTTCAAGCGAGATCGCGGCTCACAACGCCGTTTGTGCCGGGGCCTGGCAGGGGCTTGTGCAGGAGTGGCTGCAGAATGGGGGCGGTGTGGGGCCGGACGTCGACGAGACCCGTCAGCGGATTGCAGCAGATGGCGCCTCCCGGTTGTCCTTGATGCTGCAACAGGCGTGGGGGAGTCAGGACCCCGCGGACGTCAGAGCCAGTAACGCTCTCGACTGTTACGGCAATTGCAGCGCGCCCAATGCCAGGCGGGATGCCTTCGGCCACATGAGCAGCAGCGCGGTGTTTGGGATGGTTAAGCGCTCGGAGCGCCTGGCCGTTGGCGCTCGTCTGGCCATCCGAGATCAGTGCGCCTGCGTGTGAGTTTTCGGGCGGTCCATCTTGCGGTGTCCATAACGATGTTCAGCCGAATGAGGAAGATCTAACGAAGGTCAAGCAACGGGATGGAAATAAGGTTGCTCAGGATGCTGGATATGATGATGCGCATGATGCAAAGAAAGGTCGAGGTGAGGGCGGCGTTGGTATCTATCGCGACAAAAGTGGTGGGAATTGGCTCTGGGATGGCGTTCCGGGCGGAGAAAAGGAGTCGTTATGAACAAGAGCATGAAATCAAAGATCGCCTCACTCACCTTTAGGGGATTTGAGGTCTCGCCTCATGTGATAGAGGAGATGCTCAGTGTGAAAGCCAGTGAGACAGGCGAGCGGGGTCCCACGTGAGAGCGGGAGTTTCCGCGTTGCTGAAGCGATCCTTCGCGAGGTTCTCCATTGAACTGGAACCAGACTGCAGGCTGGATCAAGCAGTTCCAATACTGCTAGCCCACGCGGGTGGCTTGCAGCGCCTGAAATCCGTGCGAGAGGTGGTCACGCCCGAATGTCTTGAGCTGGATATCACTTGGCCGGTCAAAGGGTCCGATGAGCAGGAGGGCGGCTTTCTGCCTATCGCCGTGCTCTCGGATCTGGCGAACCTCGAATGCTCCCTTTCATTCGGTTTCATCTGACGCCCTATGGACATCCGGCCATTGCTACCCCGCCGCAACCGCGCCAACACCAGATAGATCGCCGGCGTCGTATACAACGTCAGCCCTTGGCTCACCAGGAACCCGCCCACGATCGCGATCCCCAACGGCTGCCGCATCTCCCATCCTTCGCCGGTGGTCAGCATCAACGGCAACGTGCCCAGTAATGCCGCCACGCTGGTCATCAGGATCGGCCGGGACCGCAGCCGCGCCGCCTCGCAGATGGCGTCATACGAGGACAGCCCGCGCTCGCGTTCGGCCGACAGCGCGAAGTCGATCATCAGGCCTGTCAATCAACGTTCCTTGCCACGAACGAGGCGCTGGAAGCGAGACGTGGCACTTCCTTGGGTGGTAGCGCGCATCACGACGCGTCTGTTTTCGTGGCAGCCTCTGTTTACAAATTCGCCGGGTGAAGGTGTCGAGGAGGTTCTTTGAAAGCTAGAGCGGTTTTGCTCATTGTCATGGTGTTGATGGTATTTCTCTTCTGTATCCTTATGTCGCTCAGGATCGCGATTCCTGGCGAGTGTCCTTGGAGGTTCTCTGAGAGATGCCAGACGTCATTTTCCAGGATCGCTGCGAACCCTGAAAGATATATCGGAAGATATCTGTTTACCTATGGGTACATCGCAGTGTCCGATGGTAATGTTTACCTTTATCGCAATGAGGCCAGTTATCGGGCCGGTGATTACTTTGATAGAATTTTAATCAACCTTTCAACTATCAAGAAGATGGATGAGGTAGAGAAGAGCCTTTACGTCTATACCTCGGTTTCTGGCGTGATGTACGCGGATGTCGTTGGAAAGGAGGGACCTGCAATTGGGGGCTTCGATGAGGTAAGTATCTTTGATCCCGACGTCAGGGTTACGAAGCGAGAGGGTTGGGGCGATGTCGGCATCCCGGTAGGAAGGATCGGTCCAGACGGGAATCCCCGATAAGATTCTGTGCACCGTCGGTTCGGCTGAGATGACGCTCATCACCAGCACCCATGCTGTGCAAGGCGTGGATGCACCGTGTGCCGTTCAACAACCAGGAGGGAGGAGGCGCCATGAAGATCAACGCAGGTGTCGCGATGTCGGCAGTTGCGGTATGCCTCGCGATTGTCGTCACGTTGACCGGGGCTGTCTTCAGGAACTACACCTACTTCGACTTCGAGCCCGCCCGATGCGGCAGTGACGACACTTGGCTGCGCGTGGATATGATGGGGACGTTCAGCGGAGCGGCTCCTTCTGTGAGAGGAAGCCCTTACTACCTGCGCGTACTGCGGGTGCCGGCGTCCGAATCTGGAGCCCAGCATCCGACCTTGCAGGGGCTGACCCTATCCTCGGTATCCACGGGGGTTGAAGTGGATTCAAGTCGATTCAAGCGATACGAGAAAACGCTGGCGGACGGAAGCACGGCGATGGGATACATCGCGGAGGGCCTTGACCTGCCTTACGACGACTATCGACTGACCGCCTTTCGTACGCGCGATTTCCCAGGCGAAGGGGCGGATGTGCCTGTCTCATGCCTGTTGAAGAAGAGCTACCGCGAGGAATGGAGGTTGCCTTGGTTGGATGCCCTCATGAGCGTTTGATGGGGTGCGGAATGGCTCTACCCACAGTGGGTCGCCTGCCCGCTGATCACGCGGTGCGCCTCAACCGCGCCAACGCCAGATAGATCGCCGGCGTCGTATACAACGTCAGCCACTGGCTCACCAGCAACCCACCCACGATCGCGATCCCCAGCGGCTGGCGCATCTCCCAGCCTTCACCGGTTGCCAGCATCAGCGGCAACGTGCCCAGCAACGCGGCCACGCTGGTCATCAGGATCGGCCGGAAGCGTAGCCGCGCTGCTTCGCAGATGGCGTCATACGAGGACAGCCCGCGCTCGCGTTCGGCAGACAGGGCAAAGTCGATCATCAGAATGGTGTTCTTCATCACCACGCCCACCAGCAGGAACAACCCCAACAGCGAAATCAGGTTCAACTCGTTGCCGAACGCCATCAGCGCCAGCAGCGCACCCACGCCGGCCGAGGGCAGGGTGGACAGGATCGCCAGCGGCTGCACGAAGCTCTCATACAGCACGCCCAGCACCAGGTACACGGCCAGCATCGCGCCCACGATCAGCCACAGCTGCCGCTCGCGCAGTTTTTCGAAGCCGCCGGCCTCGCCACTCAGCCTGGCCTGCACATGGGTAGGCAGCATGATCCCGGCCATTGCCCGGTCCACGGCTTTCACCGCCTGGTCCAGGGTCACCCCCGGTGCGAGCGCGAACTCGATCCACACCGAGGCGAACTGCTGGCTGTGGTAGATCCGGTCCGGCGCCATGCCGTAGGACCAGCTGGCGATCGAAGACAGCGGCAGGCGCTGGCCGTCCTTGCCGATCACATGGATCTGCTCCAGCGTGGACGGGTCCTGGGTGTAGCGCGGGTCCAGCTCCATCACCACGCGGTACTGGTTGAGCGTGTCGTACAGGGTGGCTACCTGGCGCTGGCTGAAGGCGTTGTTGAGCACCGAGGCGATCATGCGCATGTCCACGCCCAGCCGGGCGGCGGCGTCGCGGTCGATGTCCAGCACCACCTGGCGCATGCCCTCGTCGCCCTTGGATTCCACGTCCACCAGCTCGGGCAGGGCGCGCAGTGCGTCGGCCACCTTGGGCGCCCATTGCCGCAGCGGCTCCAGCTCGCCGGACAGGAGCTGGAACTCGTACTGGCCGCTGTCGCCGCCGCCCTCCAGCTTGATGTCCTGGTCCACCCACAGGAACATGCCACCGCCCGGGATCTTCGGCATGTTCACGCGCAGGCGGTCGATCACCTGCTGGCTGGAGACCTTGCGCTCGGCCAGCGGCTTCATCTTGATCATGATGAAGGCGTTGTTGACCCCGCTGCGCCCGCCGATGTAGCCGATGATGTCGCTGATTGCCGGGTCGGCCAGCAGCAGCTGGCGGTAGGCATCGATCTTGGGCTGCATCACCTGGAACGAGAGCCCGTCATCGCCGCGCGCGAAGCCGCGCAGCTGCGCGGTGTCCTGCTTGGGCACGATGCCCTTGGGCACCTGCTGGAACAGCCACACGTTCAGCCCGATCACCGCAGCAAACAGCAGCAGCGGCACCGCCAGCCAGCGCAGCATCTTCTGCAGGCTGGCCACGTAGCCGCCACGCAGCCGCTCGAACAGCGCGGTCCCGCCGCGCTGCAGCGCGTTGCCCGTGCCCGGGCGCTGCCGCCCGAGCAGCCGCGCGCACAGCATCGGGGTGAGGCTCAGCGAGACCAGCAACGACACGCCCATCGCCGCCACCAGCGTGAGCGAAAACTCGCGGAACAACTTCTCCACGAAGTCGTCCAGGAACAGGATCGAGACGAACACCACGGCCAGCGCGATGTTCATCGACAACAGCGTGGCGCCCACCTCACCGGCACCGCGCAGGGCGGCCTCCATCGGCGAGGCGCCGTTCTCGCGGTGGCGGGCGATGTTCTCCAGCACCACGATGGCATCGTCCACCACCAGCACCGCGGCCACGATCAGCGCCATCAGCGACAGCGTGTTGAGCGAGAAGCCGAGCAGGGCGATCACCGCCAGCGCGCCCAGCAGCGACACCGGGATGGCCACGGTGGGCACCAGCGCGGCGCGCCAGTGGCCGAGGAAGGCCAGCACCACCAGCACCACCAGGGCGATGGCCAGCAGCAGGGTCAGCTCGGCCTCGTGCAGGGTGGCGCGGATCACCGGCGAGCGGTCCATCACCACCTGCATGTCCACGCTGGCCGGCAGCAGCGCCTGCAGGTTCGCCATCTGCGCGTTGATCGCATCCACGGTCTGGATGATGTTGGCATCCGGCTGCCGGCTCACGATCAGCAGCACGGCCGGGCGCTCGTTGTGGAAGCCGCTGGCATAGCGGTCCTCCACGCCTTCGCTGACCGTGGCTACGTCCTGCAGGTGCACTGGGCGCCCGTCGCGCAGGGCCACGATCAGGGCGCGGTACTCGGCCGCCGTGCGCAGCTGCAGGCTGGCCTCCAGCTGCCATTGCCGGCTGTCGCTGGCCACGTTGCCCAGCGGCTTGAGCGCGTTGGCATTGCGGATGGCGGCGGCCACGTCGTCCAGCGCGACGCGATACTGGTTGAGCGCGTTGGGGTCCAGCGACACCCGCACCGCCGGCAGCGAGCTGCCGCCCACCTGCACTTCGCCCACGCCGGGAATCTGCGCCAGCTTCTGCGCGATCACGGTGGAGGCCACGTCGAACACCTGCCCGGGCGACAGGCTGTCCGAGCTCAGTGCCAGCGCCAGGATCGGCGCCTGCGAGGGATTGACCTTGTGGTACTGGGGCATGCCCGGCATGCCGCTGGGCAGTTGCGCGCGCGCGGCGTTGAGCGCGGCCTGCACGTCGCGCGCGGCGCTGTCCACGTCGCGGCCGAGTTCGAACTTCAGCTCGATCTGCGCCGAGCCCTGGGTGCTGGCCGAGTCGATCCGGCTCAGCCCGGGGATGGTGCCCAGCGCGCGCTCCAGCGGCGTGGCCACGTTGGCCGCCATCGACTCGGGGCTGGCCCCGGGCAGGCTGGCGCTGACATTGATGGCCGGGTAGTCCACCTGCGGCAGCGGTGCCACCGGCAGCAGCCGCAGCCCCAGCAGCCCGGCCAGCACCACCGCCACCGACAGCAGCAGGGTGGCCACCGGGTGCTGCACGAACCAGCCGATCGCCCGCGACAACGGACTCACGCCTGGGCCTCGGCCACGTCGTCGGCCGCCGCCGCGGGGCGCTGCCGGAAGCGGTCGAAGAACAGGTAGATCACCGGCGTGGTGAACAGGGTCAGCACCTGGCTCACGATCAGCCCGCCCACCATCACCACCCCCAGTGGCTGGCGCAGCTCGGCGCCGGAGCCGCTGGCGAACATCAGCGGGATCGCGCCGAACAGCGCGGCCAGGGTGGTCATCAGGATCGGGCGGAAGCGCAGCAGCGCGGCCTGGTGGATCGCCTGGCGCGGGGCCATGCCGGACTCGCGCTCGGCCTCCAGCGCGAAGTCGATCATCATGATCGCGTTCTTCTTCACCAGCCCGATCAGCAGCACGATGCCGATCACCGCGATCAGGTCCAGGCTGCGCCCACTCAGCAGCAGCGCCAGCAACGCGCCCACCGTGGCCGAAGGCAGGGTGGAGAGGATGGTGATGGGGTGGATGAAGCTCTCATACAGCACGCCCAGCACCAGGTACATCACCACCACCGCGGCCAGCACCAGCCACAGCGTGCTCGACAACGACGCGCGGAACGCATCGGCGGCGCCCTGCAGGCGCAGCTCCACCCCGCTGGGCAGGCCGATCGCCGCGCGCGCGCCCTCGATGGCATCCACCGCCTCGCCCAGCGACGCACCGGCGGCCAGGTTGAAGGAGAATGTCACCGCCGGGAACTGGCCCACGTGGTTGATCAGCAGGTGCGCGGGGCGTTGCTCGATCCGCGCGATGCCGCTCAGCGGCACCTGCCGGCCATCGGCACCGGCCACGTGCAGCCGCGCGATCGCCTCCGGCCCGAAGGCCACGTCCGGGCGCGCTTCGAGCACCACGCGGTACTGGTTGGCCTGGGTGAAGATGGTGGAGATCTGGCGCTGGCCGAAGGCGTCGTACAACGCATCGGCCACCGCGTCCACGCTGATGCCCAGCCGCGCCGCGGCCACCCGGTCGATCAGCACGTGCGCCTGCAGGCCCTGGTCCTGCAGGTCGCTGGCAACATCGGCCAGCGCACCGGACTGCTGCAGATGGGCCAGCAGTGTTGGCGTCCAGCGCGCCAGCGCGTCGCTGTCCGGGCTGGTCAGGGTGAACTGGTACTGGGTGCGGCTAATGCGGTCTTCGATGCCCAGCTCCTGCACCGGTTGCAGGTACAGGGTGATGCCGGGCACACGCGCCACGCGCTGCTGCAGGCGGGCGATGATCGCCTGGGCGTCGCTGCTGCGCTGGGCATGCGGCTTGAGCTCGATCAGCAGCCGGCCGTTGTTGAGCGTGGCGTTGTTGCCGTCCACGCCGATGAACGAGGACAGGCTGGCCACGTCTTCATCGGCCAGCAGCGCATCGGCCAGCGCCTGCTGGCGCGTGGCCATGGCCTGGAAGGAGATCGACTGCGGCGCCTCGCTGATGCCCTGGATCAGGCCGGCGTCCTGCACCGGGAAGAAGCCCTTGGGCACCCACACGTAGAGCGCGGCAGTGAGTACCAGCGTGGCCACGGTGGCGCCCAGCATCAGCGGCTGGCGCTGCAGCACCCACTGCAGCTGGCGGTCGTACAGGGCCACCACGCGGTCGAACGGGTCGCCCTGCTGCGCCGACTCGTGCCCATCGGCGTCGCGGCGGGTGGCATGGCCGGCCTTGAGCAGGCGCGCGCACATCATCGGGGTGAGGGTCAGCGAGACCAGCAGCGAGATGCCGATCGCCACCGCCAGGGTGATGGCGAACTCATGGAACAGCTTGCCCACCACGTCGGCCATGAACAGCAGCGGGATCAGCACCGCGATCAGCGACAGCGTCAGCGAGACCAGGGTGAAGCCGATCTGGCGCGCGCCCTTCAGTGCCGCCTGCATCGGCGTGGCGCCGCGCTCGATGTGGCGGGCGATGTTCTCCAGCATCACGATCGCATCGTCCACCACGAAGCCGGTGGCGATCGTCAGCGCCATCAGGGTGAGGTTGTTGAGCGAGAAGCCGGCCAGCAGCATCACCCCGAAGGTGCCCACCAGCGACAACGGCACCGCGATCGACGGAATGATCGTGGCCGGGATGTTGCGCAGGAACACGAACGTCACCATCACCACCAGCGCGATGGCGATCACCAGCTCATGCTGCACGCCGCGGATGGAGGCACGGATGGACTCGGTGCGGTCGCTCAGCACTGCCACGTCCACGCCCTTGGGCAGGGACGCCTGCAACTGCGGCAACAGCGCGCGCACCTGGTCCACCACCGCGATCACGTTGGCGCCGGGCTGGCGCTGGATGTTCACCAGCACCGCCGGCGTGGTGCCCGACCAGGCGGCCAGCTGGCGGTTCTCCGCGCCGTCTTCCACCGTGGCCACATCGCCGAGCCGCAGCGGCGCGCCCTCGCGGTAGGCCAGGATCAGCGCGCGGTACTCGGCCACCGAGCGCATCTGGTCGTTGGCATCGAGCATGATCGCGCGGGTGGGGCCGTCGAAACTGCCCTTGGGCAGGTTGACGTTGGCCGCGCCGATGGCGGTGCGGATGCTGGCCATGCTCAGGCCGTTGGCCGCCAGCGCCGAAGGATTCACCTGGATGCGCACGGCCGGGCGCTGGCCACCGGCCAGGCTGACCAGGCCCACGCCGGGCAGCTGCGACAGGCGCTGGGCCATGCGCGTGTCCACCAGGTCGTACACCTGCGGCAGCGACAACCCCTGCGAGGTCACCGCCAGCGTCAGGATGGGGGTGTCGGCCGGGTTGACCTTGCGGTACACCGGCGGCACCGGCAGGTCGTCGGGCAGGAAGCTGCCGGCGGCGTTGATGGCCGCCTGCACCTCCTGTTCGGCCACGCCCAGTTCCACCGCCAGGGTGAACTGCAGGGTGATCACCGAGGCGCCACCGGAGCTGGTGGAGGACATCTGCTTGAGCCCGGGGATCTGCCCGAGCTGGCGTTCCAGTGGCGCGGTCACCGCGCTGGTGGTCACCCCCGGGCTGGCGCCGGGATACAGCGTGGTCACCTGGATGATCGGGTAGTCCACCTGCGGCAGGGCGGCGACCGGCAGCAACCGGTAGGCCAGGATGCCCGACAGCAGCAGCGCCACCATCAGCAGCGTGGTGGCCACCGGGCGCTCGATGAAGGGACGCGACAGGTTCATGCGCCAGCCTGTGGCGTGTCCGTTGCGGCCTTGGGCGCGTCGATCACCTCCACCTTGGCGCCTTCGCGCAGGCCGTCGATCCCTTCCACCACCACACGCTCGCCGGCCTTGAGGCCTTCGCGCACCGACACGCGCTCGCCGTCGGCCGGGCCCAGCACCACCTTGCGCAGCTGCGAGGTGGCGTCGGCGGCCACCACGTACACATAGCTGCCCTTGCTGCCGAACTGCACCGCGGCGTTGGGGATCACCACCGCATCGCTGCTGCTCACCTGCAGGCGGATGTTGACGAACTGGTTGGGGAACAGCGCCTCGTCGGCATTGGCGAACTGCGCGCGCAGCTTGAGCGTGCCGGTGGCGGTATCGATGCGGTTGTCCAGGCTGGACAGCACGCCGTCGCCGAGCGCCTGGCGCTCCTCGCGGTCCCAGGCTTCCACGGTCAGCGCCGGGTTGGCACGCACCGCCGCCACCACCGCCGGCAGGTCCGGCTCGGGCACGGTGAACAGCACGCTGATCGGCGCGGTCTGGGTGATGGTGGCCAGCGGGTCGGCGTCGCTGCTGCGCACCAGGTTGCCCACGTCCACGTTGCGCAGGCCCATGCGCCCGGCCACCGGCGCGGTGATGCGGGTGTACTGCAGCTGCAGGCGTGCCTCATCGACGGCGGCCTGGTCGGTCTGGCGCCGGCCCTGCAGCTGGCGCACCTTGCTCTGCTGGTCGCTCAGGTCCTGGGCGGAAACGAAATGCTTGGCCTGCAGTTCGCTGTAGCGCTTGAGCTGGGTCTGGGCGTTGTCCAGCTCGGCCAGGTTCTGCTGCTGGGTGCCCAGCGCACGCGCCAGTGCCACCTGGTAGGGGCGCGGATCGATCTCGGCGATGAGGTCGCCGGCCTGCACCTGCGCGCCTTCGCGGAACGCCAGCCGCAGCAGTTCGCCATCCACGCGGCTGCGCAGGCCCACCGTATGCAGCGGGGTCACCGTGCCCAGCGCCTTCAGCCGCACCACCAGGTCTTCGCGCACCACCGTGGCCACGCGCACCGGGGTGGCGTTGGCGGGCGGCGCGGCCGGCGCCGGCGCGGCGGGCGCAAGCCGCCACCACGCCAGCACGGCCAGGGCGGCCACCACGATGAGCCACAGGAGCGGCCGCGCAAACCGGCGGCGGGACGAGGACGAAGCGGGCAGTGGAGCAGTCATGGGGCATCCTGCGCGCCGGCGACAGACAGGCGCGTCCATGGGTCACCGGCCGGTGGGGGCAGGCGTGGTGAAGTGGGGGTTGTCTGGCGGGGCCGCTGGAACATGCCGCGGCGTGGCTGGATGCCGTCCTGCGTGGACGGGGTGCACATAGTAGCGTGCAGATGTGATCGCTTTCACATGACCTTGGTCATGCCCGCGTGCTCGATGCGACGCTTGGCGATTGATGTTTTCTACCGTTGTTCGACAGGTGCCGGCTCAATGCACCTCGTCGCGATACACGAACTTGGGCATTTCCCATTTGAAGTGGATCGCCAGCAGGCGCAGCAGGAAACCACCGCCCAGGCACCACAGCGTGGCCGCGTTGAGCGACACCCCCAGCTCCAGCAGGCCCAGGTAGGCCGCGCCGGTGAACAGGGTGATCACCGCATACAGTTCCTTCTGGAAGATCAGCGGCACCTCGTTGCAGAGGATGTCGCGCAGCACGCCGCCGAAGGCACCGGTGAGCATGCCGGCGATCAGCACGATGGGCATCGCATGGCCGGCCTCGCGCGCGATCGAACAGCCGATCAGGGTAAAGGCGATCAGGCCCAGCCCGTCCAGCACCAGGAAGGTGCGGCGGAAGTGGTGCATCCAGCGCGCCACCCAGGTGGCGATCAACGCCGCGCAGATGGTGAACCCCAGGTACTCGGGGTGCTTCACCCAGCCCAGCGGATAGTGGCCCAGCACGATGTCGCGCAGCGAGCCGCCACCCAGCGCGGTGACGCAGGCGATGATGACCACGCCGAACAGGTCCATGCGCCGCCGGCCGGCCGACAGGGCACCGGTCATGGCTTCGGCGGAGATGGCGATGAGGTAGATCAGGGAGAGCAGCATGGCAGGGGCATCCGGACGCGTCGGGCGGGGACGGAAACACGCACCGGGCACGCCAGCGCCGGGCACTGTCGTGGGTGGGGTTACCGTTGCCGCTCCCGCTGTCCTTTTGCCTGAGAGTTCGGTGGCCAAGGCCACGTGCCCCTTCGGCGGGTCATTGAAGACCTCTCTCCAGATCGGCGTATCGGATGCATGGTTGGTGGCGTGTGCTGCCACCGGCCTGAGCGATTATGGGAGCCTGCGCCTTCGGCGGGCGCCAGCGCGGCGCCTCTCTCCTGCATCCGGGGCGGATTCTAGCAGCCAGCGGCCCCGCGCCGGTGGATAATCCCGGTATGCCCGCTGAACCCGCCCCCTGGTACGTGTACCTGCTGGAATGCCGCAACGGCAGCTATTACGCCGGCATCAGCAACGACGTGGCGGCGCGTTTCCAGGCGCACCTGGCCGGCAAGGGCGCCCGCTACACGCGCGCCAACCCGCCGTTGAAACTGCTGGCCATGCGCGCCTATCCCGATCGCGCGGCCGCCTCGAAGGCCGAATGGCAGCTCAAGCGCCAGCCCCGGGCGCGCAAGCTGGCCTGGCTGCAGGCCACCGACGCGTTGCCCTGAGCGCAGGCGCCGGTACTGGCTGGCGGCGGTGGCATGGGCCACAATCGGCGGCATCCGCAGGAGGGACCCTGGATGGCCGCTCTGTATCGACGACTGCTTGCCTGGCTTCGCGCCCGCACTACCTCGCCGCCGCCGCCGCGTGCGCCTGGACAGGCCGACGACGCCCCCGCCGCGCCGGGCCCTTACTCGCCGGCACTGCGCCATGGCGAGATCGCCACCGCCGCGGCGTTCCGCGCCCGGCTCACCGACGACGCCGTCGCCCACGCCCGCATCCCGCTGGACCCGGCCAAGGTGCCCGTCGCGCTGCGCGCGCTGGTGCCGCTGGCCGCGTATTGGGGCATCTGCGATGACGCCATCCGCGAGGAGATGCAGGAGGCGGAAAGCCAGGCGGACAAGCAGGCCATGGCCGACGCGGTCAACCCGCACAACGCGGCGATCACCGCCTGGCTGGACAGCTGGCCGCCCGGCCAGGTGATGAGCGATGAGGCCGCCGCCTTCATGTACATGCAGTTGGGCCTGACCGAACTGGATCTGTTCGCGTTGGAGTAAGCACCCTTTCGCCGTAGGACACCCCGCCATGACCCCGCTTGCCCTGCTGCTCGCCCTGGCCGGCGCCACCGCGCCCGAGCCCGCCGCCGTACTGCCCACGGTCAACGCCGCCACGCGCGCGGCGATCGAGGCCACCTGCCTGGATTATGTGGACGGCCAACTGGAAGGCGACCCGGCCCGCGTGGCGCGGTCGCTGCACCCGGACCTGGCCAAGCGCGCCGTACTCGGCGACACCCCGGACGAGCGCCTCGGCCTGCGCCGGATGTCGCGCGAGGAACTGGTCGACCTCACCCGGCGGGGCGCGCTGAAGACCCCCAGGGACCAGTGGAATCGCCGCTGCACCCTGCTCGACGTGACCGGCAATGCGGCCTCGGTGCGGCTGGAAACACCCTGGTTCGTCGACTACTTCCACATGGGCCGGTTTGGCGAGCGCTGGGTGATCGTCAACGCGCTGTGGTACCCCAAGCCGAAGGCGGATTGAACGATGCGTGCCGCCGGTTGGGCGTGGGTGTCGGTCATCGTGCTGGTCGTCGGCATCGCGCTGTTGCCGGGCCTGCTCTACCTGCTCGGGCTGGCCTGGGTGGAAGGCTGGCCGACGCCGGCCGATCGCGTGCCCAGTGGACACGCCGCCTGCAGCGATCAACCGCGCACGGGGCGGCAGCCGATGAATCCCTGGGGATTCACGATGCGCTTCTTCGATGCCGGTCCGCCGAAGAAGCAGGACGAGGTCGAGGTGGAGGCGTTCTGGGTCGCCCGCCAGCATCTGGACCGGCAGCCGCAGCACGCCACGGTGCGGCGGCACTTGAGCACGACGGCGCTGGCGATCTGGATCACCCGGCATTGGAGTGCGGCACAGATCGCCGATACGGCCAGCAAGGAGGACGCCTGCCGGAGCTGGCAAAAACGGCGCGTGCCTGGCGGGCCGATGAAGCGTTAGCGCTGCCGGGCGGGCGGCCGCGTCATGCCCGCAGGGCCGGGCGTCACCGCCCCGGCCGGCGATCGTCCTGGTCGTCACCGAAAATGATCCGCGCGCTGCGCTGGTAGCTCCAGTAGGCCACCGCCCAGTTGAGCAGCACCACGATGCGGTTGCGGAAACCGATCAGGAAGAACACGTGCGCGGCCAGCCAGAACCACCAGGCCAGCACGCCGGACAGCTGCAGCCTGCCCAGGTGCACGATCGCGGCCATGCGCCCGATCGTGGCCAGGTTGCCGAAGTCCTGGTAGGCGAACGGGCCCGGCGCCGGTTTGTCGTCCAGGCGCGCGCGGATGATCGCGGCCACGTGCTTGCCCATCTGCTTGGCGGCCGGGGCCACGCCCGGCACCGGCTTGCCGTCGGCCTGGCGCAGGGCGGCCAGGTCGCCGGCGACGAAGATCTCCGGGTGGCCCTCGATGGTCAGGTCCGGCCGCACCGGCACGCGCCCGGCGCGATCCAGCGGCACGTCCAGCGTGCGTGCCAGCGGCGAGGCGGCCACGCCGGCGGCCCACACCACGGTGCGTGCGGGCACGAACTGGGCGCCCAGCTGGAAGCCCTCGCCATTGATGTCGCTGACGGGGGTACCGGTGAGCACCTCCACGCCCAGCTTCTCCAGCTGGCGGCGGGCCTTCAGCGAAAGCACTTCCGGGAAGGTGGACAGCACGCGCGGGCCGGCTTCGACCAGGCGCACCTTGGCGCTGGCCGGGTCGATGTGGCGGAACTCATTGCGCAGCGTGTGCCGGGCGATCTCGGCCAGGGTGCCGGCCAGTTCCACCCCGGTGGGGCCGCCGCCGACCACCGCAAAACTCAGCCAGGCCGCCTTGCGCGCCGGGTCCGGCTCGGCCTCGGCGCGCTCGAAGGCCAGCAGCAGCTTGCGGCGCAGCGCGATGGCATCGTCCAGCGTTTTCAGCCCCGGCGCATCGGCGGCCCACTCGTCGTGGCCGAAATAAGCGTGCGTGGCACCGGTGCACAGCATCAACAGGTCATAGCCGAGCGGGCGGCCGTCGGCCAGGGTGATCTGGCGCGCCTGCTTGTCGATCGAGGTGACCTCGCCCAGCCGCACTTCCACGTTGCGCTGGTCGCCCAGGATGTGGCGCAGCGGCGCGGCGATATCCGGTGCGGACAATCCCGCGGTGGCCACCTGGTACAGCAGCGGCTGGAACAGGTGATGGTTGCGGCGGTCTACCAGGGTGATGCGCAGGCGCGCGCTGGCCAGTGCACGGGTGGCCCAGAGGCCGGCGAAACCGCCACCGATGATCACCAGGTGGGGCCGAGTATCGCGGGTCATGTGGGAGGCTCCTTGGCAGGGGCCGGCCATCCGGCCCCGGGGTTCATGATCGAGGCCACCATCCTCGCACGTGAAGCCGGATGTTCACGTGGATGACAGATACTGGGTTCAGGGGCCGTCGCCGTTGCCGCCGGCCGTGTTCTTTCGCCGTGGAGACGAACATGACCGAACCGGAAAAGCGCATCGCCCTGTTGATCGATGCCGACAACGCGCCTTCGTCCAAAATCGACGTGGTGCTGGCCGAGGTGGCGCGTTACGGGGTGGCCAACGTGCGCCGTGCCTACGGCAACTGGAAGAGCCCGCGGCTGAAAGGCTGGGAGTCGGTGCTGCACGAATACGCGATCCGGCCCATCCAGCAGTTCGCCTACAGCCGTGGCAAGAACGCCTCGGACATGGCCATGGTCATCGATGCGATGGACATGCTTTACGCGCGCAACCTGGACGGGTTTGCGATCGTGTCCAGCGATGCCGATTTCACCCCGCTGGTGATGCGGCTGCTCACCGACGGGGTGAAGGTGTATGGCTTTGGCGAGAAGAAAACCCCCGAGCCGTTCGTCAACGCCTGTTCCAAGTTCACCTACCTGGAAGCGCTGGGCCAGGGCCACGCCACCGACCCGGAAGTGGAGCAGGACAGCGAGGAAACGCGCCCGCGCAAGAGCGGCCCGGAACTGCGCAGCGATACCCGCCTGGTGCAGATGCTGCGCCGCGCGGTGACCTCGGCCGAAGCCGAGGACGGCTGGTCGCACCTGGGCCCGGTGGGCAGCCAGATCGGCAACCAGGCCTCGTTCGATTCGCGCAACTATGGCTACGGCAAGCTCAGCGAACTGCTGGCGGCCACCGGCCTGTTCGAGATGAAGAAGGACGGCAAGTCCACCTACGTGCGCGCGTTGCCGAAGAAGAGCGCGGCCAAGCCGGCCAAGTGAGCCGGCACCGCGCTTACAGCGTCCGCGTCTCCGCGCCCCGGTAGCCATCGACGAACCCGCGGCCAACGTCCTGCAGCGTGCCGAACGACATCAGGACCAGGGCGGCGACCAGCATCAGGTTGCGGTGGTTGCGGCGATAGCCCACCACCAGAAGCACCAGGCCGACGCACAACAAACTGATTTCGAGGATCTGCGCGAACATTCCATTTCATCCGTGAGGTGACGGTCCCGCCGTCGGTGGGCGTATCGTAGCTGCACCGCGCGGCCACCTGCCACGCCCATTTACGACAGGACACCAACCATGCTGAAGATCTGGGGTCGCCATAATTCGAGCAACGTGCGCAAGGTGCTGTGGTGTGCCGAGGAAATCGGCCTGCCGTACGAGTCGATCCAGGTCGGCGGCGCATTCGGTGGCACCCAGTCGGCAGAGTACCGGGCGATGAATCCCAACGGGCTGGTGCCGGTGATCGAAGACCACGGCCTGCCGTTGTGGGAGTCCAACACGATCGTGCGCTACCTGGCCGCACGCTATGCGCTGGGCCGGCTGTACCCCGAGGACGTGGTGGCGCGGGCGCGGTCGGAGAAGTGGATGGACTGGACCACGGCCACGTTCTCGCCGGCCTTCCGCGACCTGTTCTGGGGCACGCTGCGCACCGCCCCGGCCGACCGCGACGAAGCCCGCATCGCCGCTGCGCTGGTGCGCTCGGGCGAGCTGCTGGCGATGGCCGACGAGGCGCTGTCGCGGCAGCCATGGCTGTCCGGCGAGGCGTTCGCCATGGGCGACATCCCGCTGGGCGCGTTCGCCTATGCGTGGTTCGAGATGCCCATCCAGCGCCCCGACCTGCCGCACCTGGCAGCGTGGTATGCGCGGCTCAAGCAGCGCCCGGCGTACCAGCGCGGGGCGATGACCGAGCTGACCTGAGGCCGCGTGCCGATCAACGGTCGACACCTACGCAGTGTCCGGTAGATGCGGAACGGTGGTCCGCACACCGCGACACCGGCCTCAATACAGGTCGGTGGGATCCACATCCAGCGACCAGCGCACCTTGCGCGCCTGCGGCAGGCCATGGATCTGCGGGGTGATCAGGTCCAGCACCGCGTGCAGCGGGCGGCGTGAGGGCGCCGACAGCAGCAGCTGGGTGCGCTGGTAGCCGGCCCGCCGCGGCATCGGCGCGGGCATCGGCCCGTAGCGCTCCACCGGCGCATCCCCGGGTACCAGGCCACGCACCGCGCTGAGCATGGCGTTGGCATGCTCCACCTGCTGCGCCTCGGCGCGCAGCAGCGCCAGGTGCGCGAACGGCGGGAACCCGGCCGCGTCGCGCTGCTCCAGTTCGGCCTCGGCGAAGGCGTGGTAGCCGCCGTTGACCAAGGTCTCCAGCAACGGATGCCCGGGGTGGTGGGTCTGCAGCCAGACCTCGCCGGGATCGCGGGCGCGGCCGGCCCGCCCGGCCACCTGGATCAGCTGCTGGGCCAGCTTCTCGCTGGCGCGGAAATCGGCCGAGAACAGGCCTTCATCGATGCCCACCACCACCACCAGCGTCAGCTTGGGCAGGTCGTGGCCCTTGGCCAGGATCTGCGTGCCCACCAGGATCCCGGCCTGGTCGCCGAGCTGGGCCAGCTGGGTCTCCAGCGCATCGCGGCGCAGCGTGGTGCCACGGTCGATGCGGATCACCGGGTAGTCGGCGAAGGCCTGGACCAGGTGTTCCTCCAGCCGCTCGGTGCCGATCCCCTGCGGCTGCAAGGCCAGGCTGGCGCAATCCGGGCAGGCCAGCGGCGCGGCTTGGCGCGCGCCGCAGTGGTGGCATTGCAGGCGCCGCCCGCCGGCATGCACGGTCATCGGCGCATCGCAGCGCTGGCACGGCGCGGTCCAGCCGCAGTCGTGGCACAGCAGCACCGGGGCGTAGCCGCGCCGGTTCTTGAACACCAGCACCTGGTGGCCGGCCGCCAGGTGCGTGGCGATGCCCTCCAGCACCTCCGGCGACAGCCCGTCGCGCAGCGGCCGCTTGCGCACGTCCAGCACGCGCACCCGCGGCGGGCGTGCATCACCGGCGCGCACCTTGAGGCGCAGGTGGCTGTAGCGGCCGGCGCGCGCGTTGTGCAGCGATTCCAGCGACGGCGTGGCGCTGCCCAGCACCACCGGCACGTCCAGCGCCTTGGCGCGGACCAGCGCAAGGTCGCGCGCGTGGTAGCGGATCCCATCCTGCTGTTTGTAGCTGCCATCGTGTTCTTCATCGACCACGATCAGGCCGGCGTTGGGCAACGGGGTGAACACCGCCGAACGCGTGCCCACCACCACCTGCGCCTCGCCGCGCGCGGCTGCCGCCCACACCCGTGCGCGCTCGTTGTCGTTCAGGCCCGAATGCAGCACGTGCACGGGGATGCCCAGGCGGCTGCGGAAACGCGACAGCGTCTGCGGGGTCAGGCCGATCTCCGGCACCAGCACCAGCGCCTGGCGGCCGCGCGCCAGGCAGTCCACGATCGCCTGCAGGTACACCTCGGTCTTGCCGCTGCCGGTCACCCCGTCCAGCAGGTAGGCGCCAAAGCCGCGGGCCGCGGTGATCGCGGCGATCGCCGCGGCCTGTTCCGGATGCGGCGGCGGCCCGGCGCTGGCGCGCGCCACCGGCGCCTGGTGGGCCAGCGCGATCCGCTCCACCAGGCCTCGCTTGGCCAGTGCGCGGGCGGCGCTGCGCCAGGCGTCCATCTGCGTGTCCAGCACGTCCTCGTCCAGCACGCCTTCGGCCAGCAGGGTGGCCAGGCGCAGCGGGCGGGTGCCGGCGCGCAGGCGGGTGCGCTGGTCGTGGCCGTCGGCCGTCAGCTGCCAGCCCCAGCGGTGGGTGTCGGGCAGCGCCTCGCCGCGCCGCAACGGCGCGGGCAGGGCGGTGCTCACCACTTCGCCAAGCGGGGCATGGGTGTAGCGCGCCAGCCACTGCAGCGAGCTCCACAGTTCGCCGCCGAGCAGCGGGGTGGCATCGATCCAGTCCAGCGCGGCGCGCAGGGTGCCGCCGTCGGCGACCGTCCCGATCCCCGCCACCACCCCCACCAGCTCGCGCGCGCCGAACGGCACCCGCACCCGGCGCCCGATCATGCCGGCATGCGGCGGCTCGCCCGGCGGCGGCGCGTAATCGAACCACTGGGGCAGGGGGACCGGCAGCGCGACCTGCAGGGTTGGCGCATTCAGCAAAGGGGCGGGGCCACCGTCCAGGGACAGGGAAGGGGCCGGATCGGAACTGGGCATCGCAGCAGTGTAGCGGCCCGTCCGCGCCCCGGCAGCGGGGGGCCGTCGGTGGCCGCACGTAACGCGACGAACCTAAATAGCGGCTAAATATCTGTCCCGTCGAGAGATTCAGGCTTATCCACATCTTCTGTGGATAAGTCTGTGTGCCACTCGCTTTCTCTGGGCGGCGCGTCAGGGAGTTCCGACGTCTCCCTCAACTTGGTCAAAAAATAGCCACACAACAATAGTCAATAAAAACAACAACATGGCTGTGAAACAAAGCTGAAACATGCACACCGGTCTCCTCACATGACTGTCTACCCATGTTTTCCTTGATGCTGTGCACAACCTGCGCCCGCCATGGCCGGCGTCCACCCCGCCGGTCTTCACACGTGACCTACATCGGCACGCCCTATCGATGGCGCAATCGCTATCATTTCGGCACTTGATGGAGTTGCTATGACGGCTGCGACGGCCCCCGTTTCTTCTACCGCAGCCGGCGCGCTGTCGGCTTTTCTGCGTGGCGTGGAGCGCCGCGCCCTGGTGGTGGCCGAGCTGCAGTGCGGCGACCCGGCCGTGGCCGAGCAGGCGCTGGTCTCGGTGATGCGTGCCTTTGCCGGGATCGCCAGCGACGTGCCGATGGCCCAGTGGCCGGACCGGTTCTGGATCCTGCTGGCCCACCGCACCCCCATCCGGCAACCGGCCGCCGGCGGCCACTGGCCGCCGGCGCTGGCCCACCTGCCCGCGTTGTCGCCGCCGGTCCGGCTGGCGCTGCTGCTGCGCATCGGCGGCGGGCTGGATGAAGCGGCCGCCGCGCAGATCCTCGACCTGCCCGTGGCCGACTACCAGCAGGCGCTGGCCGAGGCCTGTCCGCGTGATGCCCAGGGCCACCCGGACGCCGGCGCCTGGCGGGCGCTGGCCGAGCAGGTCCAGCAGCGCCTGCGCGAGTTGCCGCTGTCACGCCTGCAGCGCCTCCAGCAACCGGTCGCCACGCCCACCGCGCCGGCCGATACCGCCTCCTGGCGCACCCCCCACAAGGCCGACGCCACGCGCCCGCGTCCGCGTCGCGGCGCGGGTCGCCGCGTGCCGTGGAAGGGCCTGCTGATCGTGGGTGTCACCGTGGGCGTGCTGCTCGGCGGTGCCGCCTGGTGGAAACACGCGCGTGAGGGCGGCGCGGCCGTGCCCACCGCGCCGGCCGGGGCGCTGGTGGACACCGGCCCGGTCCAGGTGGAGGCGCTGCCGGCCGAGGACCTGCCGGTGACCGCGCCGGCCGACCCGCCGCACGCCGCCGCCGACGCGGCCATGTTGGCCGACCCGGACCTGGCGCTGGCCCGCGACGCCGACCTGTACGCCTGGTTCGCCGCCGGCGGGCCGGTGCCGGTGGATGAATCCCAGCCCCAGCCCAGCCGCCCGGAACCGGCCACCGCCGGCCTGGAGACCAGCACCGATGAGTAAGACGACCCCGTGCCTGGCCCTGTTCCTGTCCGCCTCGGCGCTGATGGCAACGGCCTCGGCCGCGCCCCAGCCGCTGGCGTTGCCTCCGCCCGCCGCCGCCGGCACGCCGGTCCCGGCTTCCACCCCGGCCATTCCGGCCACGGCCGTCGCGCTGGACCCGGCGCAGCTGGCTGAACTGCGCCGCCGCTATGCCGCCTGGCAGGCACTGCCCGAACCGGAGCGCGCCCGCCTGCGCGACGCCGCCCGGCGCATTGCCAGCCTGCCGCCGGCGCAGCAGCAGACGCTGCGCGCACGGTTCGCCGAGCAGGACCAGCGCTTCCGCGACGGTTGGCTGCTCGGCCCGCAACTGGGCCAGCTGTTTCCCAAACTGCAGGGCCTGTTCGGCTACGTGCCCGCCGAACAGCGCGAACCGGCGTTGGCGATCCTGCGCCAGCTCAGCGTGGACCAGTTGGCCCAGTTGAGCCTGGTCGCCCAGCGCACGCCCCCGCAGGAACGCGACCAGGTCCGCAGCCAGTTCCTCGCCCTGGCCCCGAGCGCCCGCGATGCGTGGTTGAAGCAGCACGTGGGGCATTGACCGGCGCGGCTGGCGCGCCGTCGGGCTTCAGCGGTCAGCGTGGAGGCCGATCACGGCCCCGGTGCGGATGTCCACATCGACATGCACGCCGCCCACGTCCGCCATGCTGACGGACATCCAGTTTTCCTGCGTGACCTCGCCCCTGCAGAAGCTGAGGGTGTAATACGACTGGCCATCGCGCTCATGTATCACGTCTTCAAAGCGCACATGGCACGCGGCCAGGTCGATGAAGCCGATCCTGACCCACTCGCTGTCGGACACCGCCGCCATGGCCGTGAACAGGAAGCGGGAATACTTTTTGTCGAGGTTGATCAAGGTCGCCATGTTCATCCCTGTAGCGGCAGCAAGGTGGCCGCGCAGGGGCGGGCCGGGGACGCAGCATAGTCGCTGGCGGTGTTTGCCACCCGGCAGGTGTAAGATGCTCGCCTGCAACCCGGTGCCTGTGCCCTTCGCGCGCGACTGCAGTTGCCGCCTGTGATCTTCATGTCCAACCCCCTGTCTACGCCGCGCCTTTCCCGGGAAGTGCGCGCCACCGGTCTGCTTGCGTTGCCGCTGGTGCTTGGCCATGTCTCCACCGGCCTGATTTCCTTTGTCGATAACGTCATCGCCGGCCACCACGGCACGCAGACGCTGGCGGCGGTGACCATCGGCACCGCGCTGCTGTGGCTGCCGATGCTGATCCCGATCGGCACCCTGATCTCGCTCACCGCCTCGGTCTCGCAGCTGCACGGTGCCGGCCGCGAGCGCGAGATCGGGCCGTTGTTCCGCCAGGCGCTGTGGTTGGCGCTGGGCCTGGGCCTGATCATGTTCGCCTTCCTCACCGTGGTGCCGCCGCTGCTGCCGGCCTTCGGCATCGCCGCGGACATCGTGCCCGGCGCCACCGCGTTCCTGCATGCGGTGCGCTGGGGCGGGCCGGCGCTCACGCTGTACTTCTGCATGCGCTATCTCAGCGAGGGCATGCACTGGACGCTGCCGACCATGATCCTGGGCTTCGGCGGCCTGCTGGTGCTGGCGCCGCTGGGCTACATCCTCTGCTACGGCAAGCTGGGCTTCCCCGAACTGGGCGCCGAAGGCCTGGGCATGGCCTCGGCGATCATGATGTGGATCCAGGCGCTGTGCTTTGCCGGCTACCTGTGGAAAACACGGCGTTTTGCCCACCTTGCGCTGTTCTCGCACCTGGAGCCGCCGCGCTGGGCGGCCATCTGGGACCTGCTGCGCACCGGCCTGCCGATCGGCATCACCGTGCTGATGGAAGGCGGTCTGTTCATCGTGACCGCGCTGCTGATCGGTCGCCTGGGCGCCACCGAGGCCGCCTCGCACCAGATCGCGATCAACGTGGCCCAGCTGTGCTTCATGATCCCGATGGGCGTGGCCGAGGCCACCACCGTGCGCGTGGGCCATGCGGTGGGCAGTGGCAACGGGCTGGGCGTGCGCCGCGCGGCGATCGCCGGGCTGGTGATCATCCTGGGCACCCAGACGCTGTCGGCGCTGGTGCTGCTGTTGGGCCATGACGCCATCGTCGGGGTGTATACCGCCGACATGGGCGTGGCCGCGCTGGCCTCCACGCTGCTGCTGTACGCGGCCGCCTTCCAGTTCCCCGATGGCGTGCAGGTGCTCTCCGCCGGTGCGCTGCGTGGGCTGAAAGACACCCGCGTGCCGATGTTCATCGCCATGTTCTCCTACTGGGGCCTGGGCATGCCGCTGGGCGCCGGGCTCGGCCTGGGGCTGGGCATGGGCCCGCAGGGCATGTGGCTGGGCCTGATCCTGGGCCTGACCGCGGCGGCCATCCTGATGGCCTGGCGCCTGCGCGTGAGCAGCCGCCGGGTGGGCCTGGCGCTGCCGCCCGCCGCCTGAGGGCCCCCTTACTTGTGTCCGATGCCGGCCCGCCCGGCACCGGCTATGCTGGTACCACGGCAAGATGCCAACTGGAGTTTTCCCCATGAACCAACCCGCGCGTCGCAACCCCGTGGCCAGCTTCTTCATCGGGCTGTGGGATGTGATGAACTTTACCCGCAGGCTGATCCTCAACCTGATGTTCTTCGGCCTGCTGCTGCTGGTGCTGATCCTGTTCGTTTTCGCGATGGGCAAGGGCGCCAGCGCCGGCAAATCGCTGCAGGACCGCACCACGCTGGTGATCGCGCCCGAAGGCCGGCTGGTCGAGCAGTACAGCGCCGATCCGGTCAGCCGCGCGCTGGCCAAGGCGGTGGGCGACAACGGGTCGGAGGAAGTGCAGCTGCGCGACCTGGTCCGTGCGATCGAAGCGGCGCGCGATGACAAGAAGATCGAGCGGGTGGTGCTGGAGCTGGACAAGCTGCAGCCCAGCGGCTTTGCCACCATGCGTGAAGTGGCCGCTGCCCTGCAGGGCCTGCGCGCCTCGGGCAAGCAGGTGGTGGCCTTCAGCCAGAACATGAGCCAGTGGCAGTACCTGCTGGCCGCGCAGGCCAACGAGGTCTACCTGGACCCGATGGGCGGGGTGATGCTCGAGGGCCTCGGCCGCTACCGGCAGTACTTCCGCACCGGCCTGCAGGACAAGCTGGGCGTGGACGTGCACCTGTTCAAGGTGGGCGAGTACAAGTCCGCCGCCGAGCCGTACGTGCTCGACGCCGCCTCGGCGCAGGCCAAGGAAGCGGACCTGTTCTGGATGAATGATGTGTGGCAGCGCTACCTGGGCGACATCGCCACCGCGCGCAAGCTGGATGCCGCGCAGCTGGCCGCTGGCATCGACACCCTGCCCGAGGGCATCGCCGCCGCCGGTGGCGACCTGGCCAAGTTCGCCCTGCAGCAGAAGCTGGTGGACGGCCTGAAGACCCGCGAGGAAGTCGAAGACCTGCTGGCCGACCGCGGCGTGGCCGATGAAGACGCCGAGGGCGGTTTCCGCAGCGTCAACCTGGACGCGTACCTGTCCGTGCTCGACACCCGCCGCTCGCCGGTGGATTCGCGTCCGCAGGTGGCGGTGATCGTGGCGTCCGGCGAGATCGCCGGCGGCGACCTGCCGGCCGGCCGCGTGGGCGGCGACTCGACCTCCGCCCTGCTGCGCGAAGCCCGCGACGACAAGGACGTGAAGGCCGTGGTGCTGCGCGTGGATTCGCCCGGTGGCGAAGTGTTCGCCTCCGAGCAGATCCGTCGCGAAGTGGTGGCGCTGAAGGCCGCCGGCAAGCCGGTGGTGGTGTCCATGGGTGACCTGGCGGCCTCCGGCGGCTACTGGATCAGCATGAACGCCGACCGCATCTATGCCGACCCCTCGACCATCACCGGTTCGATCGGCATCTTCGGCATGATCCCCAACGTGGCCCGTTCGCTGGACAAGATCGGCGTGCATACCGACGGCGTGGGCACCACCCGCTTCGCCGGCGCGTTCGACATGACCCGCCCGATGGACCCGGCCGTGGGCCAGGTGATCCAGTCGGTGATCAACAAGGGTTACGCCGATTTCACCGGCAAGGTGGCCGACGCCCGCAACAAGCCGGTCGAGGCGGTCGATGAAGTCGCCCGCGGCCGGGTGTGGAGCGGTGCGCAGGCCAAGGAACGTGGCCTGGTGGATGACTTCGGCGGGCTGAAGGTCGCCGTGGCCGATGCCGCCAAGCGCGCCAAGCTGGGCGACGTGGACAAGGTGCGCGTGCGCTACATCGAGAAGGGCGCCACCCCGTTCGCGCAGTTCCTGAGCGGCTTCGCCGGCAGCCATGCCGGTGCCTGGATGCTGGGCGAGTCGGGCATGGCCCGCCTGATCCTGGCCCGTTCGATGCCGGAGCTGAACACCCAGCTGCGCTTCGTCGAAGACGCCGCCCGCGACCCGCGCGGCAGCAGCCCGGTCACGGCCCTGGCGTACTGCTTCTGCGGCTTCTGACCCGCACCACGGCACCGATGAAAAAGCCCGGCAATGCCGGGCTTTTTCTTGATGCAGGCTGGTAGAGCCACCCCATGGGTGGCTGCTCTCCCATCCAGTACCGCGCGCCGCCACCCATGGGGTGGCGCTACCGGGGCGCTTTGCCTTCGGCTTCGTCGGCGGCGCGGGTGTCTGGCGCCTGTTCGAGCGATTCGCGTGCGGCGTTGGCCTTGTCCAGCGGCTGTTGCATCGCATCGCGCAGTGCGGAGGCCTGCGGTTCCGGGGGCTTTTCCGGCGACGGCGGCGCCGGGCGGTTGCAGCCGGCCAGCGCCAGCAATGCCGCAAGCGGCAGGACAATACGGATGTTCATGTCACGCTCCTCAAGGGCCTGGCGCGCAGTGTCGCACCGTCGCCAGGCCGGTGTGTGATGGCGTCGACCGGCCAACCCGGCGCGCATGCTGCGTTATCCTGCGCACAGCGTGCGGCACGGTGCCGCGTGCAGGCAACACGGGGCACCGCCCCGACGCAGGAGAGGCATGTGAGCGCGCAACGTTGGCGGCTGGACGGACAGACCGCATTGATCACCGGCGCCAGCGCCGGCATCGGCCTGGCCATTGCGCGGGAACTGCTCGGCTTCGGCGCCGACGTGCTGATCGTCGGGCGCGATGCCGACGCCCTGGAAATGGCGCGCGATGAGCTGGCCGACGCCTTTCCCGATCGCGAGGTGCACGGCCTGGCCGCCGATGTTTCCGACGACGAGGACCGCCGCGAGATCCTGGACTGGGTGGAAGACCACAGCG
Organism: Stenotrophomonas sp.; assembly: GCF_036662295.1. Lineage (GTDB taxonomy): Bacteria > Pseudomonadota > Gammaproteobacteria > Xanthomonadales > Xanthomonadaceae > Stenotrophomonas. Next base: position 24,891 of record NZ_JAVWXA010000006.1, on the reverse strand, counting down.
ATGGCCTGCACCTGCTGATCAACAACGCTGGCGGCAACGTCAGCAAGCCGGCCACCGAGTACACCGAAGACGAATGGCGCGGCATCTTCGAAACCAACCTGTTCTCGGCCTTTGAACTCTCGCGCTACGCACACCCGCTGCTGGCCCGGCACGCGGCGTCGGCCATCGTCAACGTGGGCAGCGTGTCCGGCCTTACCCACGTGCGCAGCGGCGCCGTGTACGGCATGACCAAGGCCGCCATGCACCAGATGACCCGCAACCTGGCGGTGGAATGGGCCGAGGACGGCATCCGCGTCAACGCCGTGGCACCGTGGTACATCCGCACCCGGCGCACCTCCGGCCCGCTGTCCAACCCGGACTATTACGACGAAGTGATCGAACGCACGCCGATGCGGCGCATCGGCGAGCCCGAGGAAGTGGCCGCCGCGGTGGGCTTCCTGTGCCTGCCCGCGGCCAGCTACGTCACCGGCGAATGCATCGCCGTGGACGGTGGCTTCCTGCGCTACGGGTTCTAGCAGGCGATCAGCCCGGGACCGGGCACTCGCTCGCGGCCAGGATCGCCTGCAGGCGCTCGCGCTCGGCAGTGGCGGCGGCCTGGTTTTCCGGCGTGGCAAAGCGCTCGCTGCCGCGCGCATCGCGGAACCGCTGCTGCCACCGGTTGCACCGCTGCGCCTCGGGCGTGGCCTGGCAGGTGTCGCGCACCACCTCGCAGCCGGCCGCGTTGACCGGCGTGTTGCCACCCAGGCCGGTCACGGTCATCAGCACGCAGTGCGGCGGCGCCGGTTCGCGCTCGTGCAGGTAGCCGTTGCCGTCGCGGTTGATGCACGCATAGATCTCCGGCAGCGGCGCCTTCGGTGCGGCGTTGTCGGCCTCGGCCGCCGCAGCCTTCTCGCGGGCCTGCTGGCGCAGCACGTCACTGTCGAGGATCTCGTTGCCTTCGGCCTCCACCGAGGTCTGCACGCCGCCCTGCAGCACCGGCAGCGGGGACGACTGCAGCATCGTGCTCGGCGCGGCCGGCACCGGTAACGATGACGATGCCGGTGATGGCGCGGGGCCTGTCGGCGCGGCCGGCACCGCCGAGGTGGCGTCCCCGCTGCCCGCGGCCACTGCCGGCGGCGGCGTCCCCGTGGCGGCCGCGGCGAAGCGCTGGATGCGCTGGGTGCTGCCCGCCGGGCACGGCGCGTTCTGGATGGTCAGGGCGCCATTGACGTCGGTGCATCGGAACAGCACCACCTCATCGGCGCGTGCGAGGCCGGGCATGGCGCCGCACAGGGCGGCCAGGCCCAGCGCCAACGCAGGCAGGACGCCAGGGCGCAGGCGGAACGATAATGGTTGGGAGTGCAGGAAGGGCATGGAAAGCGAAGACCAGGATCAGACGTGCGGATCAAGCAGGCGGGGGAAATGACCGGGTTGCATTGCCCTGCACCTCGGGGCGGTGAAGGCGTCAGCGGCAATCACGCTGCAGCCGGGCATCGATGCTGCGCTGTTCGCGGTCGAGCGTCTCGCGCTCGCCCTGCAGGGCGCTGTTGTACTGGCGCACCAGCGTCCAGCGGCGGTCCTGCAGCCGCGCACAGACGTCCTCCTGCGGCAGCAGGCTGCACTGGTCGCGCACCAGCACGTTGCCGGTGGGCACCACGGTGTCGGTGTAGGTGCCCGGGTAGGCCTGGCGGCTGCCTTCCCACTGCGTGCTGCCACTGCCGATGCTGAGGCTGGCCCCGCCGTGGGCGCCGCCGCCGGAGACCGTCAGGCCGCCGCCGCTGCTGGTAAGCGTGCCGCCCATCGGCGCGATCGGTGGCAACGGCGGCGAGGGCCGGTAGCCACCACCGCCGCCACCCGGCGGACGATGGCCGCGGCCGTAGGGCACGTACACGCTGGTCCAGACCGGCACCCAGCGCGGATTGCCCTCGCCGTTGTCGCTGGTATAGCGGCTGCCGTCATCGCGCACGCATTCGAACAGCGGCTGCGGCGGCTGCACGTACACATGGCGGACCTCGCGCGGGGGGGCAGCGGCCGGCGGCGTGGTCGGGTCGGCGTCGCTGCGCACCACCCGTTGCGGCCGGTCGCGCGGGCGTTGCATGTCGCGCACTTCCTGGCGGCCCTCCCGGCAGGGCGCATCCTGCAGCGACACCGCCCCGGTGCTGCCCACGCAGCGGTAGATGCGCACGTTGTCCTTGCTGTCCTTGGCATCCTGCGCGCCAAGCGGCGCGCTGGCGACAAGCAGCACGGACAGGCTCAGGGCGGGGAAGGGGGGCATGGCCACAGTGTGCCGCTTTGCCGGCAGGCGCGCAAAAGCCCGGTTCAGGTACGCAGGACCTGCCCGCTGAGGGCATCGCGGATCGGCGTGGGCTGGGCCAGGCCGCCGGTGGCGCCATCGATCAGCCCATCAAGCTGGCGCAGCAGGGCCGGGTCCAGCGCGGCGCGGGTGCGGGCGGGCGGGTGCCCGGCCAGGTTGGCGCTGGTGGACACCAGCGGGCCGCCCCATGCGCGGCACAGGCCCGCCACCAGCGGGTGGGCGCTGACCCGCACCGCAATCCCACGGTGCTCGCCGGTGATCCAGCGCGGCGCGCGGTCGCCGGCCGGCAGGATCCAGGTATGCGCGCCGGGCCAGCTGGCCTGGACCTCACGCTGGCGGTCGGCCGGCAGCGCGTCCATCCGCACCCAGCCGTCCAGCTGGGCCAGCGTGGCGGCCACCAGGATCATGCCCTTCTCGACCGGGCGCTGCTTGAGCTGCAGCAGTTTCATCACCGCCGCCTCGTTGCCGGGATCGCAGCCCAGGCCCCAGACGGCTTCGGTCGGATAGGCGATCACCCCGCCGGCGCGCAGCGCAGGCAGGGCAGTGTCCACAGTGAGTTCGTTCATGGCGGCTGGGCGGCGGCAGGGAAGGGCATTATCCGCCGGCCGCGCGGCGGCGGTAGTGTCCGGGTGGGCCGGTCGCGCCGGCCCTCCCAGGCTCAGGCCTTCTTGACCGCTTTCTTGGTCGCGGTCTTCTTGGCGGCCTTCTTTGCCGGTGCCTTCTTTGCCGGTGCCTTCTTGGCCACGGCCTTTTTCGCCGCCGCCTTCTTGGCGGGCGCCTTCTTGGCCGCCGCCTTCTTCGGCGCGGCGTCCTTCTTCACGGCCGCCTTCTTGGCCACCACTTTCTTGGCTGCCTTCTTGCCGAAGCCCTTGCGCACCGGCTTGCCGGTTTCTTCCATCAACTGCTGCACTTCAGCCAGGGTCAGCGAGGCCGGCTCGCGATCCTTGGGGATCTTGCCGTTCATGCGGCCATCGCTGATGTACGGGCCGAAGCGACCGTTGAGCACCTGGATGTCGCTGCCCTCGAACTCCTTGATGATCCGGTTGCGCGCGATCTCTTCCTTCTCTTCGATCAGGAACACGGCGCGGGCCAGGTCGATGGTGTACGGGTCGTCTTCCTTCTTCAGCGAGGCGTAGGTGCTGCCGCGCTTGGCGAACGGGCCGAAGCGGCCGATGCCCACGCTCACGTCCTCATCCTTGTCCTGGCCCAGCGCGCGCGGCATCAGGAACAGCTCCAGCGCGTCTTCCAGCGAAATGGTGTGCATCGACTGGCCCGGGCGCAGCGAGGCGAACTTGGGCTTGTCCTCGGCGTCCTCGGCGGTGCTGCCGATCGCCGCGTACGGCCCGAAGCGGCCCAGGCGCACGCTGACCGGCTTGCCGGTCTTGGGATCGGTGCCCAGCTCGCGCGCGCCACTGGCTTCGGCGCGGTCGACCGACTCGTTCTTTTCCTCGACCAGCTTGTTGAACGGGTCCCAGAAGCGGGCCATCAACGGGATCCAGTCTTCCTCGCCGCGCGAGACGGCATCGAGCTCGTCTTCCAGCTTGGCGGTGAAGTCGTAATCCACGTACTGGGTGAAGTGGCTGGACAGGAACTTGGACACCGCGCGGCCCACGTCGGACGGGCGGAAGCTGCGGCCTTCCATTTCCACGTACTTGCGGAACAGCAGGGTCTGGATGATCGAGGCATAGGTCGACGGACGGCCGATGCCATATTCTTCCAGCGCCTTGACCAGCGCCGCTTCGGTGAAGCGCGGCGGCGGCTGGGTGAAGTGCTGGTCGGCCACGATGCGGTCCAGCGGCACGCGGTCGCCGGGCTTCATCGCCGGCAGCTTGCGGCCTTCGTCGTCATCCTCGGCGCTCTTGGTGTCCTTGCCTTCCTCATAGACGGCCAGGAAGCCGGGCACCACCACGGTGGTGCCGCTGGCGCGGAACACGTGCTCGCTGCCGGCCGAGAGGTCCACGCTGACGGTGTTGAGCGTGGCCGGGATCATCTGGCAGGCCACCGCCCGCTTCCAGATCAGCTCGTACAGCTTGCGCTCGTCATCGGTGAGGAAGCGCGCCACCTGTGCCGGGGTACGCAGGGCCGAGGTCGGGCGCACGGCTTCGTGGGCTTCCTGGGCGTTCTTGGACTTGGTCTGGTAGGTGTTGGGCTGGTCGGGCAGCGAGGCGATGCCGTAGTCGCGCGCGATCACGTCGCGGATCTCGGCCAGCGCGTCCTGGGACAGGTTGACCGAGTCGGTACGCATGTACGAGATCAGGCCGACGGTGCCTTCTTCCTCGCCGATGGCCACGCCTTCGTACAGCTTCTGCGCCACCTGCATGGTCTTGCGCGTGGTGAAGCCGAGCTTGCGCGAGGCTTCCTGCTGCAGCGTGGAGGTGGTGAACGGCGGGGCCGGGCGGCGCTTGCGCTCCTTGCTGGCCACGTCGGTGACGTGCAGCGAACCCTGCGCGGCCTGCTGGATGCGCAGGCGCGCGGCCTCGGCGGTGTCGCCGTCGGTCACGGTGAACTGCTCGAACTTCTTGCCGTCCAGCTTGGTCAGGCGGGCAGTGAACGGCTGGGACGGATGCGCGCACGCCGCATCGATGCTCCAGTATTCGCGGGCGATGAACGCCTCGATCTCTTCCTCGCGCTCGACGATCATGCGCAGCGCCGGGCTCTGCACGCGGCCGGCGGACAGGCCGCGCTGCACCTTGCGCCACAGCACCGGGGAGAGGTTGAAGCCCACCAGGTAATCCAGCGCGCGGCGCGCCTGCTGCGCATCGACCAGGTCGCCGGCGATGGCACGCGGCTGGCCCATGGCCTCCTTGATCGCGCGCGGGGTGATCTCGGTGAACACCACCCGCTGCATCGGCTTGTCCTTGACCAGCCCACGCTCCTTCAGGATCTCGGCGATGTGCCAGCTGATCGCCTCGCCCTCGCGATCCGGATCGGTCGCCAGGAAGATGTCGTCGGCGCCCTTGGCGGCCTTGACGATGGCATCGACGTGCTTTTCGTTCTTCTCGATGAGGTCGTAGCGCATCGCGAAGTTGTTGTCCGGGTCGACCGCGCCCTCCTTGGGCACCAGGTCGCGCACATGCCCATACGAGGCCAGGACGGTGAAGTCCTTGCCGAGGTATTTGTTGATCGTCTTGGCCTTGGCGGGCGATTCGACGATGAGCAGGTGCTTGGGCATGTCAGTTATTTCTGTGGGCAGCAGCCCGGGAGAGGGCGCTAGGGTGGAGCAAATGGCCGCATTAGTGAAGGGCAGCGGGCGATATCCATAAACTGAACGCCCGGGTATGCGCCGGGCGTTCAGCTTTAATGCTTATTAGAGGAATCACGACCGAGCCATCCGTGTCAAGCGGCCCGGTGTGAGGAAGATCGCCGCCAGGCGGTGATCGGCCCGCGCCCACAGGCTGTGGCGCGGTGGGCGGGGCCGGGCCGGGATCAGGATTGTGCGGCGGCCATCACAATGGTCATCACGATCAGGCCGGCATAGGCCAGCACCGCCAGCGCGGTCAGGCCGATGATCACCAGGGTCACCGTGCCCAGTTCGCGGCGCTGCAGCTGCGGCTGGTCGGTATAGGCCCATTTGTCCACCACCAGGGTGTCCACGATCATGTCGTGCAGGCCCTGCTTGCGCTGGGTCACGCCGGCCATGATGGCCGAGGCCAGGTAGGCCAGGCCGCAGCTGAGCAGGTAGGAGAAGAACAGCGCGGCCCATCGGCCGAAGCTGCGCCCGTTGCTCAAACGCTGGCCGTCGGTGCGCACCACCTTGATGCCGACCGCCATCTTGCCCAGCGTGGCCTGGCGGGTGGAGGCATGCATCAGGCTGAAGTACAGCGCCTGCACGATCACCGGCAGCACGTACACGCCCAGCACGATGAACACCGCCATCCCCGGGGAGTCCTCCGGATCGCTCAGCCCGCCCATGAAGGCGGCCATGCCACCGAACATCAGCATGCCCACCAGGAACACCAGCACCAGCACGCCGGACATCACCACGCCATCGATCGTGGCCGCGGCAAAGCGCTTCCAGAACCCGGCATAGACCACGTCGCCGCCGCTGACCACCATCGGATCGGCATAGGGGCCACCGGAAGTGGGCGCGGTATAGGGCGAATGGGTGCCGCCCCCGGTGCCCGGCAGCGGCGCGGTGCCGTTGTCGATGGCGGTGTAATCCCCGCGCAGGTCGATGCCGTTGCCGAGGTTGTCGGCGGCACTGGCCAGGTTCTGCAGCTGCAGCTCGTCGACCGCCTCGGCCAGCGGCTTCCACTGCGGGTAACCCTCGCGCCACACCAGCGTGGCCAGGCTGATCTGCGCGCGCTGGAAACGCAGGCGCAGTTCGTCGGCGCTCAACGGGCCCTGGCGATCCTGGCCATCGGCGTAATACCACTCAGTCATTGCATCAATCCCCATGTGTGTTCATCCGTGGACATCCGTCCGTTTTCAGCCGCGGCATTCCAGCGGCAGGTACTTGTCATCGACATCGGAGGTGCACTCCCAGTGCTGCTGGTCCGGATCGAAATCCAGCCAGAGCAGCTTGCCGTCCAGCTTGTCCTGGCCCGGCACCGTCAGTTCGGCCTCGATGCCGCAGTGGCTGTTGTCGAAGCGGCCGACATGCACCGCGCTCAACGCGCCGCTGGCATAGCCGTCGGCGGCCAGGAAGCCGTCATCGTCGTTGACCGGGCAGCGCCCGTTGGCCACGAAGGACTCGGCGATCTGCACCTTGAGCGAGGCCAGTTCGGCCACCGCCTGGGTGGTCTTGGCGCGCAGGGTGTATTCCTGGTAGGCGGGCAGGGCGATCGCGGCCAGGATGCCCAGCACCGCCACCAGCACCACCAGGCAGGCACCGCCGATGATCGCGGCGATCGCGCACCCGGACATGCCCTTGGCGGAGGCGGGCACCGGGCTGGCGGCCGGGCGCGGCGCAGCCGGTGCGGCGGCTACGGGGGGCGGAAGCGGGATATCTGGCGGCACGGCCACCGGGGCGACCGGAGTGATGTCGGCCACCGGTTCGGCAACGGGATCGACAGGGGGATCGGGCAGGCTGGTCGGCGGCGGCGCCAGCACCAGGCCGATCTCCTCGGCCACCTCGCGCAGCGGTTGCCACTGCGCCATGCCGTCGCGCCAGACCAGCGTATCGGCCGCGATGCGGCTGGACTGGTACAGCGCGATCAGCTCTTCAGACGCCAGCGGCCCGCGCTGCTGGCGATTTCCTTCTGCATAGAACCACTGGCCCACGACACGCTCCTGAATGCGCAAGGCGCCCAGTGTACGGTCAGTGGAGGGGTTCCGGTTCGTCAATGAACATCTGGGTTTCCATCCAGGCGTACGCCGCCTCGGACCCGGGCTGGTTGAACAGCACCATCAGCACCACCCACTTGAGGTCGTCCAGGTCCAGTTCGTCCTGGTCCAGGGCCATGGCGCGGTCCAGCACCAGCTCGCGCTGGTTGGCATCCAGGATGCCGTGCTGCTCCAGGAACATCAGGAACCCGCGGCCTTCCACGTCGAGCTTGTCCAGCTCCGGGCCATGGTAGATGCGCACCGGGCCATCCACGCGGGCCAGGGTGACGGCCGGGCGCTGCTCGGACAGGGCATCGAGCCAGTCGAAGGCTTTCTTGATCTCGGTGGGGCTGAAGCCGGCCTGGATCAGGCTGTTCTGGAGGGTGTCGCGGTCACGGACGAGGTCCGGGTCCTCGCTGAAGTAATGTTCGAACAGGTACAGCAGGACATCCAGAATGCTCTCTTTCATTGCCCCTCGGCCTGCGTCAACGACGCTGTGGAGGTGAAGAAACTAGGGTTTTCGACAGTAGCGCCCATATGCGGCAACCACCTTTCCATCCAGTTCCATGACCAGCAGCATGGCCGACAGCTGGGCCGTCGTCAATCCGCTGCGCTGGATCAGTGAATCCATACCGGTTGGGTTGTCATCCAGTGCCTGCCACAAGCGCTGGTAGTCGGGGTCGGAATGGGCGGGGGCGCTGGGCGGCGCCGGGCGTGCCTGTTCAGTGGGGGCGCCGAGCCGGCTTCGCAAGGCCTGGCCCAGGCTGCCGGCCAGGGCGGTCAGCCCGGCGATCACCTCATCGGGGTGTTCCACCAGCTGGGCGCCGTCGCGGATCAGCCGGTGGCAGCCCCGCGCGCGCGGGTTGCGGACCGAGCCGGGCACGGCGAACACCTCCCGCCCGGCCTCGCTGGCCAGCCGCGCGGTGATCAGCGCCCCGGAGCGGGCCGCCGCCTCGATCACCAGCGTGCCCAGCGACAGGGCGGCGATGATCCGGTTGCGGGCCGGGAACTGGTGCGCGGCCGCGGCCAGCCCGGGCGGGTACTCGCTCACCACCGCGCCGCGCGCCGCGATCCGCGCCTGCAGGGCGGCATGGGCCGGCGGGTAGGTGCGGTCCAGGCCGGTGGCCACCACGGCCACGGTGCGCCCGCCGGCCACCTTCAATGCGGCCTCGTGGGCGCGCGCGTCCACCCCGGCGGCCAGCCCGCTGACCACCGACAACCCGCTGCGCGCCAGGGCCCCGGCGAAGTCGGCGGCCAGTTCGGCGCCCGTCGGCGAGGGTGTCCGGCTGCCCACCACCGCCACGCCCGGGTGCCACAGTGCGGCCGGGTCGCCCTGCACGAACAGCGCCGGGGGCGCTTCGGGCAGGTGGCGCAGCAGGACCGGGTAGTCCGGGTCGGTGATCGCCAGCAGGTGGTGGCCCGGCTCGGCCAGCCAGGCCAGCCCGGCGGCCAGCCAGGCCGGCTCGGGCTGGGCCAGGCGCGCGCACTGGGCCGGGATGCAGCCGGCCGCGCGCCAGGCGGCCGGCCCGGCGCGCAGGGCCTGGCCGGCATCGCCGTGCTGGTCCAGCAGGCGCCGCCGGGGCGTCGCGGCGCCGCCGGCCAGGACCAGGCGCAGCAGCGCGTGGGTGTCATCGGAATAGAGGGGGCACATCCGGTCAGGCTAGGCCGGAAACAACGACGGCGCCCTGGGGCGCCGTCGCAGTGTTGCGTAGGGCAATGCCGCGTTACTTCGCGTCCGGGTGCTTGGCCGCGTAGCCCACCTGGACCGGCTTGACCCCCTGCATGACCAGCGCGTAGCTGACCTTGTCGAAGGTGCGGAACACCATCGCATGGGCGGCGTACTCGTCCGGCAGGGTGATGCGGCCAGCGCCGTCGGTCAGCGAATCGTCCATCCGCGACGAGCCGGGGTACTTCATCTTGTTGGCCACGTGGCGGCCCTGGCGCCACAGCGACACCACGGTGCCGTTGTCGATGCCATTGGCGCTGCCGGCCGACAGGGCGATCACGTCGCGCGGACCCCCGGCCAGGAACATGTCCGTCACCGCCAGCACACGGATGTCCAGGCCCTCGCTCTGGGCAGCCGGGACGTGCGGGAAGAACTGCAGGTCGTAGGGGTTGGCCTCGACCGGGACCAGGCGGTCGCCGTTGCGCACTTCGCGCCCGCCGACCTGGGTCTGCAGGGCGATGGTGGTCACATCCACGTCGCCGGCGGCGACCTTGGTGACCGTGCCCACGTTGACCTGGACCAGCTCGTAGCCCAGCGTCTGGTGACGCTTGCTGGGCACGATGTAGTTCTTCCAGAGGTTGCCGCTGCCCGGGGTGACGTCACCGCGGAAGGTGAGGTCCTCGGTCGGCTTGGGCAGCGCGTACTGCACGGTCGGCCGGACCACGGCCCAGCGCTGGCCCACTTCGGCCCCGTCCAGGCCGCGCACGTAGGCGACCTGGCCGCTGGTGGCACGCAGGCGGTTGTCTTCCAGCCCGGCCACGAACGGCAGCGACTTGACCTCATCGACCACGCTGAGCTGTTTCAGGAACGGCTCGACCTGGTCCAGCGGGATGCCGTTGATCGGCGCTTCCTGGCGCGGGCCGGGCTGGGCCACGACGCGATCCAGGTAGGCCAGGCTCAGCACGTCGCCGGGGTAGATGAGATGCGGGTTCTTGACCTGCGGGTTGGCTTGCCAGATCTCCGGCCACAACCACGGCTTTTTAAGGAAGCGCGCGGAAATGTCCCACAAGGTATCGCCCTTGCGGACGACGTAGGTATCCGGGTGCCCGCCATTCATTTCAACGGCGGTAGCATAGGTAGCGACGGTCAACATCGCCACGGCGACGACCGTACGAGTACGTTCAAACATAAGTGTGGTGCCTGATTCCCCAACAGGTTCGCGCACTATAGTCCAGAAACCGGGGCGCAGGGCAAGCGTTGGCGATAGAATTGCGACGTACGCCGCTTTGACCGGCGCCCCCTACCGGTATTTGCCATGGCCATCCTGCCCATTCTCGAGTTCCCCGATCCGCGCCTGCGCACCAAGGCCGCGTTGATCCAGGCCGCCGACGTCACCGTCCCGGCCTTCCAGGAACTGATCGACAACATGTTCCACACCATGTACGACGCCCCCGGCATCGGCCTTGCCGCCAGCCAGGTGGACGTCCACCAGCGCTTCATGGTCATCGACGTCAGCGAGGAGAAGGACACCCCGCTGGTGTTCATCAACCCGGAGATCGTGGCCAACGAAGGCGGCCAGGTGTACCAGGAGGGCTGCCTGTCGGTCCCGGGCATCTTTGCCGATGTGACCCGCGCCAACCAGATCACCGTGCGCTACCTGGACCGCCAGGGCCAGCCGCAGGAACTGACCACCGACGGCGTGCTGGCGGTGTGCATCCAGCACGAGATGGACCACCTGGATGGCAAGCTGTTCATCGATTACCTCTCGCCGCTCAAGCGCGAGATGGTGCGCAAGAAGCTGGCCAAGCAGCGCAAGCACGTTGCCTGAGATGGCCACGGGCGCGGCCGCGCGGGCTGACCGCGCGCCGTCCCCGGTTGTTCGGCGCCGGCCACCGGCGCCGTTTTTCTTTCTGCAAGTGGGGTCGCCATGAAAATCGTCTTTGCCGGTACGCCGGAGTTCGCCGTGTCCTCGCTGCGCGCGGCGGCGCGCCACCATGAAGTGGTGGCCGTCTACACCCAGCCGGACCGCCCGGCCGGGCGCGGGCGCGGGCTGATGCCCTCGCCGGTGAAGCTGGAGGCGATCGCCCGCGGCATCCCGGTGTTCCAGCCGGAAAACCTCAAGACCCCCGAGGCGCAGCAGCAGCTGCGCGACCTGCAGCCGGACCTGATGGTGGTGGTGGCCTACGGCCTGATCCTGCCCAAGGCGGTGCTGGCCATCCCCACCCACGGCTGCTGGAACGTGCACGCCTCGCTGCTGCCGCGCTGGCGCGGCGCCGCGCCGATCCAGCGCGCGATCCAGGCCGGCGACAGCCAGAGCGGGGTCTGCCTGATGCAGATGGAGGCCGGCCTGGACACCGGCCCGGTGCTGCTCACCCAGCAGCTGGCGATCGGCCCCAACGACACCGGCGGCCAGCTGCATGACCGCCTGGCCGAGCTGGGCGCGCAGGTGCTGTCCGACGGGCTGGGCCTGCTGCGTGCGGGGATCAAGCCGATCGCCCAGCCGCAGCCCGAGGCCGGCGTCACCTACGCGCACAAGCTGGACAAGGCCGAGGCCCGGTTGGACTGGGCGCAGGACGCGGCCGCGCTGGAGCGCACCGTGCGCGCCTTCAACCCGTGGCCCATCGCCGAGGCGATGCTGGCCGGCGAGCGCGTGCGCATCCATGGCGCGGTGGCCATGCCGGACAACCAGGGCAAGGCCCCGGGCACCCTGCTGGCGGCGGCGCGCGAAGGCATCGACATCGCCTGCGGGCAGGGTGCCCTGCGCCTGCGCGTGCTGCAGCGGGAAGGCGGCAAGGCGATCACCGCCGCCGACTACCTCAACGCGCGGCGTGACCTGGGCGTGGGCGCCTGAGATGACCCGGACCCCGCAGGACAAGCAGGCCGCGCCGCGCGCGGCGATGGCACCGGGCGTGCCGACCCGCGTACTGGCCGCCAAGGTGCTGGCCCAGGTGATCGGCCGTGGCCGCTCGCTCAAGGCCGAGCTGGCCAAGGCCCTGCCTGAGCTGGATGACAGCCGCGACCGCGCGCTGCTGGAGGCGCTGTGCTTTGCCGTGCTGCGCCGCCGCGGCGCCTACGACGCCGCGCTGGCGCAGTGGATGCAGCGCCCGCTGGGCGTGCGCGAAGACGAACTGCGCGCGCTGCTGCTGGTGGGGTTTGCCCAGCTGGATGCGCTGCAGCTGCCGGCGCATGCGGCGCTCTCGGCCACGGTGGACGCCGCCCGCGCGATGGGCCGCGACCGCCAGGCCGGCATGGTCAACGCGCTGCTGCGCCGCGCCCAGCGCGACGGCATTCCGGCACGTCCGGCGCGCGAGGCCTTCCCGGACTGGATGGCCGAGAAGATCGAACAGGACTGGCCCGAACAGGCCGAGGCGGTGTTCAGCGCCAGCCTGGTGGCCGCGCCGCTGTGGCTGCGCGTCAACCGCCAGCAGGGCAGCCGCGAGGCGATGCTGGAACAGCTGGCCGCCGCGGGCATCGCCGCCGAGGCCTCGCCGCTGGGCAGCGAGGCGATCGCCCTGCCGGTGCCGGTGGCGGTGTCCACCCTGCCGGATTTTGCGACCGGCGCGCTGTCGGTGCAGGACCTGTCGGCCCAGCAGGTCGCCGACGCCCTGGCCCCGCGCCCGGGCGCGCGGGTGCTCGATGCCTGTGCCGCCCCGGGCGGCAAGTCGGCGCACCTGCTCGAGCGCGACCCCACCCTGCAGCTGCTGGCGCTGGACATCGACCCGCGCCGGCTCAAGCGGATCAGCGAGACCTTCGCGCGGACCGGCGTGGGCGCCCACGCCCGCGTGCTGGCCGCCGATGCGACCGATCCGGCCAGCTGGTGGGACGGCCAGCCGTTCGACGCGATCCTGCTGGACGCGCCGTGCTCGGCCACCGGCATCATCCGCCGCCAGCCGGACGTGCTGCTGCATCGACGCCCGACCGACATCCCGGCACTGGTCGCGCTGCAGGCGCGGCTGCTCGATGCCTGCTTCGGCATGCTCGCCCCGGGTGGCACGCTGCTGTATGCGACATGCTCGATCCTGCGCGAAGAGAACCAGTTCCAAGTCGAGGATTTCCTCCAGCGCACCCCCCGCGCAGGCTTCCTGCCGTTGGATGAGCGCTTCGGCCACGACTCCTGGGCCGGGCGCCAGCGGCTGCCCGGCGAGGCCGGTGCTGACGGTTTCTTCTACGCGCGTCTGCTAAAAAAGGGCTGATCGATACCGTCTGCCATGCGTCCCATGCTCAATAACCGCGCGTCCCGAGAGTTCTGGCTGCTTGCGTTGATGGCCTTGCTGGTCCTGGGGACCGGGCTGGGCCTGCGCGATCCGTGGCCGTCCGATGAGCCGCGCTTTGCGCTGGTCGCCAAGCAGATGGTGCTCAGCGGCGACTGGCTGTTCCCGCATCGCGGCACCGAGCTGTACTCGGACAAGCCGCCGATGCTGATGTGGGCGCAGGCGACCTTCTACAGCCTGTTCGGCAACTGGCGGGTGGCGTTCCTGCTGCCCTCGCTGCTGGCCGCGCTGGGCACGCTGGCCTGCGTCTACGACCTGGGCCGGCGGCTGTGGACGCGCCGGGTGGGGCTGTATGCGGCCTGGGCGCTGCTGTTTGCCGTGCACTTCACCTTCCAGGCCAAGAAGGCGCAGATCGACCCGCTGGTGGTGTTCTTCATCACCGCCGCCAACTACGGGCTGTTGCGCCACCTGCTGTGCGGGCCGTCGTGGCGCTGGTGGTGGGTGGGCTGGTTCGCCGCCGGGCTGGGGGTGATCACCAAGGGCGTGGGCGTGCTGGCGCTGCTGATGATCGCCCCGGCCGCGCTGGCCTCCCTGCTGGGCTGGTCGCGGGTGCGCCTGCATGTGCGTGACTGGCGCTTCTGGCTGGGGCCGCTGGCCTTCGCGCTGCCGGTGCTGCTGTGGCTGCTGCCGATGGTGCTGACCGCCACCGGCAGCGGCTCGGCCGAGTACCGCGCCTACATGGACGACATCCTGTTCCGGCAGACGGCCAAGCGCTATGCGCAGTCCTGGGACCACCACCAGCCGTGGTGGTACTTCCTGGCCACCATGCCCTCGATGTGGGTGCCGGCGATCCTCGCCCTGCCGTGGGCGATCCCGGCCTGGTGGCGCCGGCTGCGCCGGCGCGACCCGCGCTACCTGGTGCTGCTGGGCTGGTGGCTGCTGATCGTGCTGTTCTTCTCGATCCCGCACGGCAAGCGCGACGTCTACATCCTGCCGGCGCTGCCGATGTTCTGCCTGGCGCTGGCCCCGCTGCTGCCGGGCCTGCTGCGCCGGCGCGGGGTGCAATGGCTGCTGGGTGGCTTCGTGGCCCTGCTCGCGGTGGGGCTGCTGGGCGCGGGTATCGCGATGCTGACCGGCCAGCCCGGCTTTGAAAGCCGGCTGATCATCGAGCGCGGCATCGACACCGCGCTGACCTCGGCACTGGGCTGGGTGGGCGTGGCGCTGGGCTGCTGGGCGGTGGCCAGCCTGTGCGTGGCCGGCGCGCGCCGCTTCCACCTGGCCGCGGTGGCGACGTTGACGATGGCCTGGGTGGCCTATGGGCTGGTCGGGTATCCGCTGTTCAACGATTCCAGCTCCGCGCGCGGATTGATGCAGCAGATCGGCCAGCGGATCGGCCCGGATGCCGAGCTGGGGCTGGTGGCCTGGAAGGAACAGAACCTGTTGATGGCCGACCGCCCGGCGACCACGTTCGGCTTCAACCGGCGCTGGGACCGGCAGCTGCGCGACGGCGTGGCCTGGCAGGCCGCGCAGCCCGCGCGGCGCTGGCTGGTCGTACAGGAAGACGCGCTGCTGGGCTGCGTGGACCGTGACAGCGCCACCCTGGCCGGGGTCGCCAACCGCCGCCGTTGGTGGCTGGTGAAGGCCGCGGACATCCGCGGACCGTGCGTGGCCACCGCTGCCGAGGCCCAGCGCGAGCGCGCGCTGCACAGGATCGATGGCGATGAGGATTGAGCCGCATGAGGGGCCGCGCGCCGCAACGCGCATGCACCCTGCCCGGGGACGCCGGTCGCGTCCGAACAGCGCGCGCGCCTGCCTGCCTGTGTCTGGTCGAGAGAGGCAATGAAACACGACGACACCGCGGCCACGCTGGCCGACCCGCTCCTGCCACCGCTGCACGGCCGTGGTCGCATCGCCCACCAGATGGCCAACGTGGGCCTGTTCTGCCTGCCGGCCCTGATCCTCACCGTGCCGCAGAACCTGCTGCCCTACGGCATCGTGCTGCTGCTCAGCACGCTGCTGGCGCCGGAGCTGCTGTGGCGCGCGCGTGCGCTGGCCGGCCGGCCGGTGGCGCTGCTCACCTGGATGATGCTGGCGGCCATCGGCTTCGGCCTGTTGTCGATGGTGCTCTTCGACCAAGGCCTGCGCGACATCGACAACCGCTCGCGCTTTGCGGTGATTCCGTGGCTGGCGCTGTGGGTGTGTGCCTTCCGGCCGGACCTGCGCTGGCTGTGGGCCGGTGCCCTGGTGGGCCTGCTGGGCACGCTGGTGCTGGCCATCGTGCAGGTGGCTGGCGGCGCACCGCGGGCCGAGTTGAGTACCAATGCGATCGTGCTGGCCGACATCGTGCTGATGCTGATGGTGCTGCTGGTGTTCTGCCGCCCGCACCGGCGCTGGACCTGGGTGATCGTGGGCATGCTGGCCGGCTGCGCCACCATCGTGCTCAGCGGCAGCCGCGGGGTGTGGCTCGCCCTGCTAGCCCTCTTGGCGGTGATGGCGATGAGCCTGCGCTGGCGGACCGGACCGGCCCGTTTCGGGGTGCTGGTGACCCTGCTGGCAGTGGCCACCGCACTGGCGCTGACCATCCCCGGCCTGCGCGAGCAGGTGCGGCTGACCGAACTCAAGCATGACGTGGTGCGGATGGAGCGCGGCGACAGCGATTCCTCGGCCGGCGCGCGCGTGGAGCGGCTGCAGGTGGCCTATGAGACCTTCATGGACCACCCGCTGACCGGCGTGGGCATCGGCCATTTCGACAGCGCCATGCAGCGCCTGCCGGTGTGCCGCGATGATCCGGGCGAGCTGCGCTGCCACCTGGGCCACGCCCATAACGACCTTGCCGAATGGTCGGCCACCCAGGGCCTGCCCGGGTTGCTGCTGCTGCTGGCCGTTTACGGGGTGCCGCTGTGGGTGTTCTGGGGGCTGCACCGGCGCAGTGGCCAGGGCACCTTCCGCGGGCCGGCCGCGGCCGGGATCATGATCGTGGTGGCCTACGTGCTGTGCGGCATCACCCAGTCGATGTTCGCGCACCAGATCACGGCCAGCTTCTACGTCACCATCGTGGCGCTGCTGGCCGGGCTGTCGGTGCTGCAGGGCCACCGGCATCGGCATGCCCTGGCCCAGGCCAGCGCCGGGGCGGCGGGTCAGGCGCCGGGCTGATCGCGCGGCGGGTCGGTCACCGGCCGGCCGTGCTGCAGCATCCACAGCATGATGGTCTTCTGGCGCACGTAGTTGGCGCGCACGTAGGCATAGACCAGGCCGTGCCAGCCATCGCGGAAACCGCCGCGGAACACCAGCCCGCGCCAGAACCGCCAGGCCGGGGCCAGCACCAGCTTGGCCAGGGTGGCGCGCTTGCCGCGGGCGAACTCGTGCTCGGCCATCATCCGCGCATAGCGCTGGGTCTTGAGCAGCTGCTGCTCCAGCGAGCGGTAGGGGTAGTGGATCAGATCCCCGTGCAGCCGTCCGGTCGGGCCGTCCACGCTGGCAGCCTCGTGGATCTCGCGCGCGCCGCGCCAGCCACCGTGGCGGCGGTCGAACAGGCGCAGCACGCGGTCGGGGTAGGCATTGCCGTGGCGCAGGAACTTGCCGAAATACTCGGACAGCCGCGCGAAGCGGTAGCCGTGGTGGCCGGCAAAGCCGTCGGCCTGGGCGGCCAGGATCGAGGCGCGCAGCGCATCGCTGATGCGCTCGTCGGCATCCAGGCACAGCACCCAGTCGAAGCGGGCCTGCGCCACGCAGAAGGCCTTCTGGCTGCGGAAGCCGTCGAAGGGCCGCAGCAGCACGGTGGCCCCGGCGGCCGTCGCGATCGCCACGGTGGCATCGGTGGAACCGGAGTCCACGACGATGATCTCGTCGCAGAAGGCCAGCGAGGCCAGGCAATCGCCGATGCGGTCGGCTTCATTGAACGCGATAATGCAGGCCGAGATGCGAGGCCGTTCAGTGGGAGCGGTCGTGGAGGACATGATGGCCGAGTACCTGCTGTTTGCGACGGAGCGTTATGCGCTGCCCATTCTCGCCCCACTGGCCCAGGCGTTGCACGCGTCCGGTCAGTCGGTGTCGGCCTGGTTCGCCGATGGCGCGGCCGGATCGCAGCTGCCCGGGGTGCCCAACGTGGACCTGCGCCAAGCGTTGGCGCTGCGCCCGCGCGCGGTGTTCAGCGCGGCCAACTGGGTGCCGCCGTTCATCGCCGGGGCCAAGGTGCAGGTCTTCCACGGCTTCAACGTGCAGAAGCGCGACAGCGCGCGCGGCCACTTCCGGGTGCGCGGCCTGTTCGACCTGTACTGCACGCAGGGGCCGGCCACCACCGCGCCGTTCCGCGAGCTGGCCGCGCGCGAAGGCCATTTCGCCGTCGCCCAGACCGGCTGGCCGAAGCTGGACCCGCTGTTCCGCGATGACGGCGGCGCGAGTGCGGCGCTGCGCGCACCGGCCGGCGAACGCCCGGTCATTCTGTTCGGTTCCACCTTCACCGAGCGCCTGAGCGCGGCCCCCCACCTGTACGACCCGATCGCCGCGTCCATCGCACGCGGTGACCACTACTGGCTGCTGACCCTGCACCCCAAATGCAGCGAGGAACTGTTCGCGCGCTACCGGGCGCTGGCCGGGGCCAACGCGGCCTTCGTCGAGCCCGAGCAGGTGATGGCAGCCCAGCGCGCGGCCGACGTGCTGGTGTCGGACACCTCCTCGATCGTGTCCGAGTTCGTGGTGCAGCACAAACCGGTGGTGACCTTCCGCAACCGGGTGCCGCAGCCGCACATGATCGACTTCGACCAGGCCGACGACTTGCCGGCGATGCTGGCGCGCGCGCTGGCGCCGGAGCCGGCGTTGATGGCCGAGATCCAGCGCTATGCCGACACCATCCATCCCTATCGCGACGGGTTCTCCAGCGAGCGGGTGATCGCGGCCACCGAGGATTTCCTGGCCGGCGAGCTGGGCGTGCTCAAGCGCAAGCCGTTCGGGGCGTGGACGCGCGGCCTGCAGATCCGCCGGGACCTGGGGTATTGGGGGCCGGCGAAGCGGTAAGGAGCGGTTGGCGGGCGGGCGCGGGTGGGTTGGGTTGGGTTGGTTGAGGTTGCCACGCATGGCGTGGCACTACCGGGTGCATCGGGATTACGCGACCGGGCGCGTCGGCACGATGGGGGTAGAGCCACGCCATGCGTGGCCGCGCCATCACCAGTGCAGGCGGCGCCTGGCCAGGGCCTGGCCCAGCTGCGCGTAGACGGCGCGGGCGTCGGCTTCGGGCAGGTAACGCAGGCACAGGGCGATGCTGCCGCCGGCGCCGGCGGTGTCCAGCCAGACGCTGGCGGTGCCCAGCCAGCGGTCCAGCGGCGAGCGGCTCAGGCGCAGCGACTGCAGCTTGTCCAGCTCGGCAAACCGCCACCAGCGCTGCCACCAGCCACCGCGCACGGCCACGTACTGGTCGTCCAGGTGGTAGCCCATGCGGGCCATCTGGCGGTGGGCGCGGAAGGCCGACCACGGCAACCACAGCAGGATCAGCGCGCCCATCGGGAACTGCTGCCACACCGCCGCGGCCGCCACCACCGGCAGCCACAGCAGTGCCGGCAGGCACAGCCGCCACCAGCCACGGCGCTGCACCGGTTGCCACTGCGCCGGCGGCCACTGCAACTGCGGCAGCAGGCGCTGCACCAACGCGTCGCAGGCCTCCGGCGTGGCCAGCGGAGCCAGCTCGCGGAGGTCGCGGCGTTCGTTCTCCACCGCGGCGCCGGCGGCGATGTCGATGCGCAGCTGGCGGCGCCGCGCCCAGCGTTGCAGCGGGCTCTCGCGCAGCGTCCAGGCCTGGATGCGACGGCGTGCCACGCTGCTGCGCAGGCGGGTGAGCAGGCCGCTCACCACGGTCAGGCGCCGCTCGTGCTCGCTCAGCTGGAAGCCGTGGTAGCGCAACAGCGCCAGCGCCACCGACAGCGCCCGCAGCAGCAACCAGAACGCCAGCACGCCGACCAGCGCCAGCACCGCCCACACCCAGGTGGCCGGGTGCAGGTGGCTGGCGTAGCCGAATGCCTGGCGGCCGCCCTGTTCGATCGCATCGGACATGGTGCCGCGCGGGAACAGCTGCATCGTCGCGCCCAGCGCCGCCAGCACCACCACCCAGCCACGATTGGAGAGCAGGCCGATGCGGATCACCTCCGCCGTGCGCAGGCGCAGCAGCACCGTCTCGCCTGGCGATGCCGCCACCGGTGCGGTCAGGGGGTCGCCCATGGCCGGGTCGGCCGCCGCATCGGCAGGCGCGGTCGGCGCCTGGCCGCGATGGCGCACCAGCTGCTCCAGGGCCAGCGCCTGGGACAGCTTGAGCACGCGCATCTCCGCTTCGGGGCGGGCACCGCCAGCCGATTCCAGGCGCAGCTCGGCCACCCCGAACAGGCGATGCAGCGGGTTCTGGTGCACCACCACGTTGTGGATGCGCGCGAACGGGATCTCGCGCCGGTTGCGCGACACCACCCCGCTGCGCACGCTGATGCCATCGCGCCCGATCCGGTAGTGGTAGGTGAGGTACTGCAGGATCGAGGTGCCCACCAGCACCGCGAGCACGATCACCGCCGCGAAGTAGGACCACATCTCGTCGCGGTCACCGCGGTTGCCGAACACCAGCAGCGCCACCAGCGGCAGCAGGAACTGGCGCATCTGCATGATCAGCACGAACAGCCACGACCACGGATGCAGGCGCTGCTCCTGCGCGGGCTCGACGGCGCGGGTTTCCATCGGCGGTCCCTCGCTCACAGGGCGTCGTCGTCCTGGTCGAGCTGGCGGGCCAGCGTGTCGCGCAGGTGTTCGGCATCGCCGGCATCCAGGCCGCTCAGGGTCACCGCGCTGAAGCGGCTGCCGGCGGTGTGCACCACCAGCGTGGCCAGGCCGGCGCCGCGTTCGATCGGGCCGCGGCGCAGGTCCAGGTGCTGCACGCGCGAGATCGGCACGCGGGTTTCCAATTGCCACATCAGGTCACGGCGCATGCCCAGCCCGGCCTCGTCCAGCCGCCAGTAGGTACGGCGCTGGCGACGGAAGCCGAACGCCCCGCCGATCAGCCCGCCGAGCACCAGCATGGCGGCCGCGCCGTACCAGCGCAGCGGCAGGTCGAGCACGATCCAGCCCACCGCGCACGCGCCGCCGATCAGCGCCGTGCCCCCGATCGCCCCGGCGAGGGCGGCGATGCTGGCCGCGCGCAGCGGCAGCGGTTGCCATTGGGGCGTGTGGCGCCACGGCGGCAGCGGGGGCGGGATGGCAACGTCGGGCGTGTCGATGGCGTCGGGCAAGGCAGGGCGCTCGGCAAGGGAATGCATACCGGGCGTGGTCGGCTGTGCGGCGCCCGTCGCGCAGACGGTAGCAGGTTGCCGTGCGCTATTGCGCGGCCTGGATCAGCGCGTCCACGTCGAGCAGGTGGCCGGCGCGCTCGGCCTTGGTGCGCAGGTAGTGTTCGTTCTCGAGGGTGATATCGCCGGTGACCGGCACGCAGCCCAGCACGTCGATGCCGGCATTGCGCAGGCGCTGGGCCTTGGTCGGGTTGTTGCTGAGCAGTTGCACCCGGCTCACGCCCAGCCCCTGCAGCATCGCCACCGCGCTGCCGTAGCGGCGCTCGTCGGCGCCAAAGCCGAGCTGCGCATCGGCATCGATGGTGTCCAGCCCGTCGTGCTGGTAGCCATAGGCGCGCATCTTGGCCGCGATGCCGGTGCCGCGGCCCTCCTGGTCCAGGTACAGCAGCACGCCGCCGCCGAGTTCCTTCAGCTTGCGCAGGCCGCGCCGCAGCTGGTCGCCGCAGTCGCACTTGAGCGAGCCGAACAGGTCACCGGTGAGGCAGGACGAGTGCACGCGCACCGGCACCACGCCGGACAGGTCCGGGTTGCCGACGATGATCGCGACCTGGTCGCGCTGGGCCACGCCGCCGCGGAACACGGCAAACTCGGTCATGCCTACCTCGCGCAGCGGCACCGGCGAGCGCGCCACCAGTTCGTAGGCGTGGGCGGCCTGCTCGGCGCCCTGCTGCAGGTCGCACAGCGACACCTGCGCGCAGCCCGCGAAGCGGGTGTCGGCCGGGTCCAGCAGCACGCCCACCATGGCCGGCAGCAGCAGGCCCAGTCGCGCCACTTCCACCGCGCCGTGGTCCAGCGCCTGGCCGGCGCTCCAGCCCGGCGGCATCGGCTCGGGTTCGCGCAGGTAGCTCAGCGAGGGCAGGGCATCGAAATCGATCCCGGCCAGCGGCACCCGTGCGCCATGCTCGGCGGCCACGCCCAGCACCCGCGCGCGGGTGGCGGTGAGGAACAGGTAATGCCGCTGCCCGGCGGCCTCGGCAAAGGCGCCGAAGCTGCTGCGGGTGCTGCTGTCCAGGGCAATGAAGGCCAGGCGCTGGCCCTGGCTGTCATCGATCACCACCGGGCGGCCGGCGCGCAGTTCGGCCACCGCGCGCTCGCAGCGGATCGCGGCCGGGTCGCCGAACAGGAAGGAAGCGGGGTCAGGCATGGCAGGGGCCGTGGGGGACATCGTGGGTTCCACAATGGGGACGGAGGGCGCGCATTCCAATCGCGCCGGGGCGCGACACAGCGTCGCATTCAGTGCGGATGTTCCTCGGTGGCATAAGGGTCCACTTCACCGCTTTCCGGCGGGCGCAGGGTGTAGCGCTTGTAGGTCCACTGGTACTGGCTGGGATCGCGGCGGGCGATCCGTTCCAACCCGGCATTGAGCGCGGTGGCCGCCACCCGCGGGTCCGGGTCGGCCACCGCCGGCGGGGCCGGCTCGATGTGCAGGGCGAACTGCATGTCCGGGCCCACCCGCTCGCACCAGCCATACAGCACGGTGGCGCCGGTGCGTTCGGCCAGCCGGTTGACCAGGGTCATGGTCAGCGCTTCCACGCCGAAGAACGGCGCGAACACGCCGTCACCGGCCTTGGGCTGCTGGTCGGGCAGGATGCCGGTGGCGCCGCCGTCCTTGAGCACCTTGAACAACTGGCGCACGGCCGGGCCCTCGGCACGGACCTGGCGCACGTTGTCGCCGCCGCGCACCTGCTGCAGGAAGGCGTCGCCGACCGCTTCATCGGGCGCCTTGTAGACGATCGCGATCGGCCCACGCGAGGCCAGCCACTGGTTGAGCAGTTCCCAGTTGCCGTGGTGCGGGGCGGCCACGATCACGCCCTTGCCGGCCGCCAGCGCCGCGTCATACAGCGCCTCGCCATGCCGTTCGACCAGGCAGGCCAGGTTGTCCTCGCGGGGCCGCGTCCACAGGCGCAGGGTTTCCACCGCCTGCATCGCCGTGGAGCGCAGCACCTGCCGGTGCAGGGCGGTGCGGCGGGCCGGGTCCATGTCCGGGAAGGCCAGTTCGAGGTTGCGCCGGGTGACGCGGCTCTCACGGGCATTGAGACGGATCCACAGCCCGGCCAGCGCGGCGCCGAAGCCACGCAGCCAGGACCAGGGCAGGCGGGTGAACAGGGCGGCGGCGCGATAGGCCAGGGCGGCTTTGGTATGCGGTTTCATCACCGTGAAGTCTAGCCGCTGGCCGCGTTCCCCGTGGCCGCCCGTGCGCGTTAAGGTGGCTGCCCCCCGCAACCGGACCCTCTTCCATGCTCGTTCTCATCCAGCGTGTCAGCCAGGCCAGTGTCACCGTCGAGGACACCGTGGTGGGCCGGATCGGCCCGGGACTGCTGGCCCTGGTCGGCATGGAGCCCGGCGACAGCGAGGCCCGGATCGCGCGGATGGCCGATCGGCTGCTGGGTTACCGTGTATTTGCCGATGAGGGCGGGAAAATGAACAGGTCGCTGGCCGAGACCGGCGGCGGGTTGCTGCTGGTGAGCCAGTTCACCCTGGCCGCGGACACCTCCAGCGGCATGCGCCCGGGTTTCAGCACGGCGGCGCCACCGCCGGAGGCTGAACGCGGATTCAACCGACTGGTGGAGATCTGCCGGCAAAAACACGCTGCGGGGGTGGAAACGGGCCGGTTTGGTGCCCATATGGTTGTCAGCCTGATCAACGATGGTCCGGTGACCTTCCTGCTCAGACCCTGACCCCCGGGACCACCGCCCGGGCCGGCAGGGCCACGGGCTGGTATAATGCTAGGTTCTATTCCTCTCCCTGCCGGTGGCGCGAGCACTACATGGCCAACGAACGTCCTGCCCAGCAAAACGACATCAAGCTTCTGATCAGCAAGGGCCTGGAACAGGGCTACCTGACCTACGCCGAAGTCAATGACCACCTGCCCGACGACATCGTCGACCCGGAGCAGATCGAAGACATCATCGGCATGATCAACGGCATGGGCATTGATGTCCATGAAGTAGCGCCCGATGCTGAAACCCTGCTTCTCAATGACGGTAACACCGGCAACCGCGAAGTTGACGATACCGCCGCTGAAGAAGCCGCCGCCGCGCTGAGCGCGCTGGATACCGAAGGTGGCCGCACCACCGACCCGGTGCGCATGTACATGCGCGAAATGGGCACCGTGGAGCTGCTGACCCGCGAAGGCGAAATCGCCATCGCCAAGCGCATCGAAGAAGGCCTGGGCCAGGTCCAGGCGGCCCTCGGCACCTTCCCGGTGTCGGTGGAATCGCTGCTGTCGGATTACGAAGCGCACAAGGAAGGCAAGAAGCGCCTGGCCGAAGTGATCGTCGGCTTCAACGACCTGGTGGAAGAAGTGCCGGCCCCGGCCGTGGCCGAGGACACCAGCGACGACGCCGATGACGACGCCGACGAAGACGATGACGGCGACGACGTCGAAGAAGAAGCCGGCCCGACCGGTCCGGACCCGGAAGAAGTGGCGCGCCGCATGCAGGCGCTGGGCGAGGCCTATGCCGCGTTCAAGAAGGCCGCCGCCAAGGGCGACCGCAAGCCGCTGGCCAAGCTGCGCGATGACATGGCCGCTGTGTTCGTCACCCTGAAGCTGCCGTTGCCGCTGACCGACGTGCTGGTCAAGCAGCTGCGCGATGTGATGGCCGACATCAAGTCCCACGAGCGCCGCGTGCTGAACCTGGCCACCGTGACCGCGCGCATGCCGCGCAAGGACTTCATCCGGTCCTGGGAAGGCAACCAGACCAACCTGGAGTGGGTGGAAGACGCACTGAAGCGCAAGCAGAAGTGGTCCTCGGCCCTGCGCGATGTGAAGGACCAGATCATCGCCGAGCAGCAGGCCACGCTGGACATCGAAAAGACCACCTGGCTGGAACTGGACGAGCTGAAGGAAATCAGCCGTGCCATGGCCTACGGCGAGGCGCGTGCGCGCAAGGCCAAGAAGGAAATGGTCGAGGCCAACCTGCGCCTGGTGATCTCCATCGCCAAGAAGTACACCAACCGCGGCCTGCAGTTCCTCGACCTCATCCAGGAAGGCAACATCGGCCTGATGAAGGCCGTGGACAAGTTCGAATACCGTCGCGGTTACAAGTTCTCGACCTATGCCACCTGGTGGATTCGCCAGGCCATCACCCGTTCGATCGCCGACCAGGCGCGCACCATCCGTATTCCGGTGCACATGATCGA
>NZ_JAVWXA010000005.1:37316-84616 GCF_036662295.1 Stenotrophomonas sp. | reverse complement strand
CCGCCCCACCCACCCACCCTGAGAGAAATTGAGGATGAACGGAAAGATCAGCGCTTCATATGCACAGGCATCGGTCCCCTCGCACCGCGGACAGATTCAAGGTGCCGGCCTTCCGGCGATACTGCGCAGCCGCGGAGGTCTGATGATCATCGGCCTGCTGTCGGTGGCCATTTCGGTACTCGCTTGGGCAAGTGACCTGAGCGGCATGGTCTACGCCTGTCCCTACTGCCGTGTGGAACGCACCAGCATCGGCGTGCTCGGTCTGGTCATCCTGGCGATGCCTTGGCTCAATCGCTTCTTCGCACGCTACTTGTCTGTGGCGCTGGGCATGTTCGGGTTCGTGGTTGCGGTCATGCAGAACTTCACCTACGGCTGGCTGCTGATGTTCCAAGGCACCTTCAAGATCCATGACCCTTGGACGCTGGATCCCATGCTGCTGTCCGGTGCGGCGATGGTCATCATCGCGTTCCAGATGGGAGTCATCTTCGAGTCCAAGTAGAAGCTATCGCAGGCGGCCCCGTTGAGTGAACTTCGACGGGGCCACCTCGATGCATGGTGAGTGCTCATCACCGTGGTGACAGCTGCAGAAGAGGGGTCGAGAGAGCATGGAGTCTATGGAAAGGTGGCATACGCAGGGCGGACACAGGCGTAGGGCCAAGCCAGCATGAGTACCCAGCTTACGGAAACGGGTAGCAGCGGCCGGTGGAATCGCATTCGTGAGCGGCGCAGGCTGCAGCTGCTCAATGGTGCTGCCAGGGTGTTCGCCGAACGTGGCTATGACCATGCCAACATCCGGATCCTCGCCGAAGCGGCCAACGTCACCAAGGCGACCGTCTATGCTTATTCCACAACAAATGCGATCTTTTCAAGGCTGTGGTCAATTACTGGGTTGAACTGCGCCCGGAGCCGCTGCTCAGTTGTCCGCTGACGACATCGTTGCATACGTTGCTTCACGAGGCTGCGCGCTCGATCATCCGCCAAGCAGAACATCCTGCATCACAGGCCTTCGGGCAGGCGATACTTCGTTCCACGCAGCTACCGATGGACCATGTGCAGGCATGGCACAGCCAGTACGGTCGGCATGTCGGACACCTTTGCCAGGTGTTTGGGCATCACACGGCGGCGAGCGATCCGAGGATATACGCTTGGCAGTTCGTCCAAGTGATCTTGGGCTGCCTGCAAGGCGGGATGGCCTCCGGAACGGCATGCCAGGAGACCTACGTCGCTTCATCGGTGGAGCTGTTCGTCAAGGGCACGCCGCGCCTGCTTACGGCCAGGACAGTTGCAACGGATTCTCCTGACCCGCCAACAGTTGGCTGTGCAGGAGCGAGCGGCAGCATCTGAGGATGCGACGGACGGTCAGCTGCCTGGGGGTGACAAGCCACGCTCCAGCAGTGATGTGATCTGCACTGCCGTCAGTGCGCCGGTGAACCGGGCGATCTGGACTCCATTGCGGTCCTGAAGGATCAGCGTTGGCACCGATGCGATATTCAATGCCGTCAGTAGCTGCGAATCGGTAGCGGCATTGATCTTTAGGAAAAGCACATCCGTGCGCGCAGCAGCAGCCTTTACGTACTCTGGACCCATCGGTAGACAGGGCGGACACCAGGGTGCCCACAGGTAGATAAGAATGGGGTGAGATGACTCACGTGCCAACCGATTGAATGCCGCAGCATCCACGTCGTGCACCAGGCCAGTCTGCAGCGTCATGGCCACTCTCCGAGGTCAAGGGGCGGCCGGCACAGTGCACGGCCGCACGCCTGGAACGCCTTACTTGGCGAAGGGGACCAGCTGCGCCTTCAGTGCCGGCTTCGGCAGGGCACCAACCAGTTCATGGACGACATCACCATTGACGAAGACCTTGAGCGTGGGAATGGAGCGCACACCATAGCGCTGGGCCAGCTGCGGGTTCTGGTCGATGTCGACCTTGATGATCTGCAGCTTGCCTTCGAACTCCTCGGCCAGCTCTTCCAGCGACGGCGCAATGGCGCGGCACGGCGGGCACCAAGGCGCCCAGAAGTCCACGAGGACCGGGGTCTGGCTCTTCAGGACGTCGTTTTCGAACGTTTCGGTGGTGGTAGTTTTGGTGCTCATGTCAGCCTCGGTTGTCAGGGCCCGGATGACACCGGGCGTTATCGGGCGGGCATCGGCTGCCCGCAATCAGGTGGAAAGTTCAGATCTGCATGCCCAGCAGCACGGTGCGCCCGACTTCTGCCGGGCCGCGGGAACAACGGAGCGCTCGACCAACGACCATCGAGCCTTCCAGCGCGCACAGCAGTGCTTCGGCCAGGCATTCGGGGGGCGTGTCCGTCCGCAGCGTTCCATCGCCCTGCCCTGCCCGGATGACGTTGGTCAACCAGGTGACGTTGATGCCGAAGAATTCCTCGGCAATGGCGACCACGGAAGCAGGCAGGGAATCGCTTTCGGCGCCGAGCATGCCGCACAGGCACAGACGACGCTCGCTGGAGAACGTTCCTTCAAACAGCACGCTGTAGGCGAGCAATCGTTCGATCGGCGCGCCCGAGCTGCCCTCGATCTTCAGAAGCCGCTCGCGGAAACGATGGCAGGAGCGCTGGGCGACGATGGCGACCAGTTCTTCTTTATGGGGGAAGTGGTGGTGGATGCCGGGCTTCTTGATGCCCACCAGCGCGGCGACATCGTCATACGAGAAACCGTTGTAACCGTTCTGTTGCACCAGCCCTTCCGCGGCATCCACGACCCGAACGGCCGCAGGGCTCAGTTCCGAAAAATGACGCATACGTTGCTCCAGCCCGACCAATTGGTCAGTAGATTAGGCCCGATTCCGATCAGAATCAATGATCCACTGGTGCGGGGGTTGGCCCGTTAAACTCCGGTTGTGGCCAGTGAAAGGGTTAAGGAGGGGCCTGTAGGGTTGACATTCAGAATTGACGGCGTAGATTTCGACTGACCAAAAGGTCAGTTTCTGGATCGTGATATGAACAGGTTAAAGGTAGACGTGGCGATCATCGGTGCGGGCAGTGCGGGCATGACCGCCTACCGCGCCGCGCGCCAGCACACGGACAGCGTTGTCGTGATCGATAGTGGCCGCTACGGGACCACCTGCGCCCGGGTGGGCTGCATGCCGAGCAAGCTGTTGATCAGCGCAGCGGACGCTGCGCACGGGGCTGCCTTGGCGCCCTCCTTCGGTGTTGAGACCGGAGCGGTGAAGATCGACGGCCGGAAGGTGATGGAGCGCGTACGCAGCGAGCGCGACCGCTTCGTCGAGTTCGTCGTCGATGCCGTGGAAAGCTGGCCGGACGAACACCGCCTGCGTGGAAGTGCCCGTTTCATCTCCTCCCACGAACTGATGGTGGGCGAAGAGACCGTGGTGCAGGCCGACAGGATCGTGATTGCAACGGGCTCCAGCCCGAGCATCCCCAGCGGTTGGCGGGAGACGCTGGGCGATCGGCTCATCGTCAACGACGATATCTTCGACTGGGAGGACCTGCCGGAATCGGTCGCCGTGGTCGGCTCGGGCGTCATCGGCCTGGAACTGGCGCAGGCGTTGCATCGCCTGGGCGTTCGTGTGCGTGTCTACGGCCGAGATGAAACGATCGGGCCGCTGACAGATCCTGCGGTTGAACGAGAGGCGACCCGAATCTTCTCCGAAGAGATCCCCACGAGCTTGAGCGTACGCGTCACGCCCTCACTGGCAACCGATGGTCGCGTTTCAGTGATGACAGAAGACGCACAAGGCGCGCGCTCCCTTGAGGCATTTGACTACCTGCTGGTTGCCGCCGGCCGTCGCCCCAACCTCGATCGGCTGGGCTTGGCTTCTGCAGGCATCGAGCGCGATGAAACGGGAATGCCCACCATCTACCGGGCTACCATGCAGAGCAGCCGATCCCACATCTTCATTGCCGGTGATGCCAACGGTTTCCGCCCACTGCTGCATGAAGCGGCAGATGATGGGCGTATCGCCGGCGACAACGCCGGGCGCTATCCCATCGTCCGGGCTCGCCCGCGCCGGGCCTCGCTAGGGATCGTTTTTTCCGACCCGCAGATCGCCATGGCGGGCGCATCCCACCGCGATCTGCTCAGCACGGGCGTGGCGTTCGAAGTGGCAGAGGCGAGCTTTGCAGACCAGGGCCGCAGCCGGGTGATGCTGCAGAACCGCGGAATGATCCGTGTCTATGCGGACGTGGCCACCGGAACCTTCCTGGGGGCGGAAATGGTCGGGCCTGCTGCGGAGCACATTGGCCATCTGCTTGCCTGGAGTGCCCAGCGCGGCGACACCGTCCAGCAGATGATCGACAGCCCCTTCTACCACCCGGTCGTGGAGGAAGGGGTGCGAACGGCACTGCGCGACCTGCAGAGAAAGCTCAGCATCGCCCCTCCCACCCCGGAGAGCTGCCTGGACTGCATCGCCGGCGCATAAGCGCACGATCGGCCACGCATCACCTCTCAAGCCAACTGGATTCCTGCAATGAACACGAACAGCACCCATCGCAACTTGATCATCCTTGGCAGCGGCCCTGCCGGATGGACCGCCGCCGTGTACGCCGCACGTGCAAATCTCAAGCCGCTGGTGATCACCGGCCTGCAGCAGGGTGGCCAGCTGATGACTACCACCGAGGTGGACAACTGGCCGGGTGATGCCCATGGCCTGATGGGTCCGGACCTGATGGCACGCATGCAGGCCCACGCCGAGCGCTTCGAGACCGAGGTCATCTTCGACCACATCCACACCGCGGACCTGTCGCAGCGCCCGTTCAAGCTGATCGGCGACAGCCACGAGTACACCTGCGATGCCCTGATCATTTCCACCGGCGCGACGGCCAAGTACCTGGGCATCCCGACCGAGGACGAGTTCAAGGGCCGCGGCGTGTCCGCCTGCGCCACCTGCGACGGCTTCTTCTACCGTGATCAGGACGTGGTCGTGGTCGGCGGCGGCAACACCGCCGTGGAAGAAGCGCTGTACCTGTCCAACATCGCCCGCAAGGTCTACTTGGTCCACCGCCGCGACACCCTGAAGGCGGAAAAGATCATGCAGGACAAGCTGTTTGCCAAGGTGGCTGCCGGCAAGATCGAAACCGTCTGGCACCACCAGGTGGAAGAAGTGCTGGGCAACGAAGCCGGCGTGACCGGCGTGCGCGTGAAGTCGACCTTGGACGGCAGCACCCGCGACATCGAGGCCCACGGCTTCTTCGTGGCCATCGGCCACCACCCCAACACCAGCCTGTTCGAGGGCCAGCTGACCATGAACAATGGCTACCTGGACATCCGCTCGGGCCTGGGCGGCAATGCCACCCAGACCTCGGTGGAAGGCGTGTTCGCCGCCGGCGACGTGGCCGACCAGCACTACCGCCAGGCCATTACCTCGGCCGGCTTCGGGTCGATGGCGGCCCTGGATGCCGAACGCTTCCTCGATCAGGCGAGCAACTAGGATGGAGCCTTCATTGCTGGCTACGCGTGCATTCCTGGCCCTGTCAAGCGTTCTTGCCGCAGGCTGCAGCGGCGCGGCAGAACCGCAGAAGCCCAAGGTTCTCCAGGCCATCAGCAGCCAGGGCGTTGAGGTGGTGGGCGAGTTCCCGGCCAGTGCCGGCGTGCGTGCGTACGCCGGCTCTGCCTCTGGCAATCCGCTTGCTATCTACGTCCTCAGCGACGGCAGCGCGATCGTCGGGACCCGGGTGGGAAGTGATGGCAATGTTCTGGACCAGGACGCATTGGCGCGGCTGGTAGCCAAGCCTGCTGCCAAAAGCGCGATGGCAACGCTGGAAAGGTCCTCCTGGATCCAAGATGGCTCCAAGAGCGCCCCGAAGATCATCTACGTCTTCACGGATGCGAACTGCCCATACTGCCATCAGTTTTGGCAGCTGACGCGGCCATGGGTCGATACCGGAAAGGTCCAGTTGCGCCACATCATGGTTGGCGTGATTCGTGAGGATAGCCCGGGGAAGGCGGCGTTCATCATGACTGCCCCGGATCCGGCGGCGGCGTTCAGGCAGAACGAGACCGCTGCGGTTGGCGGCGGCGCCAAGCCGCTGGCCGTCATACCTGCGCACATCCGGAAAACCCTGGAATCCAATGAGCAACTCATGGTCTCGCTGGGGTTCCAGGGAACGCCGGGAATCATCGGCATGGATGCGTCTGGAAGCCTGCAGAAGGTCAACGGCATGCCCAGGGACAATGCACTGACCGAGCTTCTGGGCCCTCGCTGAACCATGTGTCCCTGCGTGTCCGTTCGAAACCGTGGATTCGGCCCATTGCGCCGCTCAGTTCGAGCAGAAGTGAGCGGATGACTGCAAATGGGGTGATGCAGTCGCAAGCCTAGGGTGTGTCGCTAAGTGTCAGGCCGGCGGGTAACGGTGTTCGCGGATCCCATGCCTAGATGCGTACGGATCGGCTCCATGGTTGGGCGAGGCAGCTGGCAAGGCATCCCGAGTCGCCTCTGGTGGAGGGTGCTGATGAAGGGCAACGCACTGGCCATGCTCACCATCCTCAACCTTCCACACTTGCGGCCTGAACTCCCCTGCCTTGGATGTCCTCTCTTCATCGTCAATTCCAGAGTGTCGTGCCACCTCTAGAGCCAGTGTCCCCTGCCCTCAAGGTCGCGCCCACGAGGCTGCTTGACCGCCCTATATGGCCGTTAATGCAGGGGTGAATCGGACAACGGCCGGCCCCTCGGCTGATCTCTGATCCGGTTCTGCAATATCTGAAAGTCAGATAGACAGCCTGTGGGTAGATTGATATCCTGAAATCTGGAAGCGCGATTTGAGGGCTCTGTGGCCTATGTCGTCAACCAACCGACCCTCACGTTGCCTTGGCCAGAATTGGACGAATTCGTTCGTTCCATCGGTCCATTCCTCGCCTGTGCGTGGTGCGCGCTTGAACGTTCAAAAAGCATAAGTGCACCGGTCGCCTCAGGAAGCTTGGCTTCTGATGCGCTGGATACGCTTGCAGCGCTCCAAGTCCTTCGTCGTATTCCCGTTGAGGATTCTCACGCTGCGGGTAGGTCGTTGTATGACCCCTTGGCCTGGATCTATGAACCTCGCTGGTCGCGTCCTGGTGCTAACCTGGAAGCTCTGCTGACGAGCACGCTAATGGGATGGGCTGCTGAAAGCCGCTCTGGCGTGAAGCGTAGCTTGGGAGCCGCACTGAGTAGCAGCGAGGCACGGGCGTACCTTGCGAACCTTCTTCGCAAGCACGGCCTGAGTCCTGCGCTAGGCGATGACCTACGATCAATCCAGCTGACTGAGTGGGAAGCGTTGAGTCTGGGTCGAAAGCGCTACGTTCTGTGGGCCAGCATGCGGAGCGCTGCGTCAGAGTGTCTGCAACACGATATGAGCGAGCAGGTCGCCCGCCGAGTACTGGATCGCGAGATCAGCAGAAGGTCCGCGTGGCTCATTGATCGCACCAAATCGGGGTCGTTAGCGCAAACCGATTTCTGTTTTCTGCCTAGTGAGGGCTGGCGGCAGCCGCTCATCCTGGACATCGCGATGGAGACCTTCCTGCCTCTGGGTAAGCTCTACTGGCTCGAGCCCAGTGGCCAGTGGCGATTGTGAGGCCCGGCAAGATTAAATTCCGGTCGAACCATACATCGTCTATGCGCATATTCAGCGAAGATGCCGATGGTGACAATGCGCCCATTGCTCCAGGAATTCCTCTTGGGCTTGGGTTTCAATGGCACCGGGTCTGACTCGCCGGACCATGCACATGGCGTCTGATGCCGTGGTTGTTTTGCCAGTCTGCAGCACAAGCATGGCGGCAACGGTGCCCGCCCGTCCAAGCCCGCCCTTGCAGTGAACTAAGACCCGGTGCCCACTCATCAAGTCGAGGACCAGCTCGGGGCTCAGCTGTGACCATTGCTTGAGCAGCCTCTCATCTGGTGCGGCTCCATCCGTAATTGGCAGTCCATGCCACGAAATGCCCTTCCCTGCTGTCACCTCTGGCAGGCGTTCGATCCCAAGTTCCTTGAATTCCCAAGGTTCAAGCAACGAGATTAGATGCGTAGCACCCCAGTTCTGAATGGTGCACAGATCCAGTTCGAGGTCTCGCGCCCATGCCCCTGTCATGGCGAATTTCTGATGTTTTCCCGGCGCAAATGTCAGTCCTATCACGCCTCCCTTGCTCCCGACGGGTAGTTCTGCGATAGCGAGGGGGTGGGTCAAGCTAGTGCGCATCATTGGGGCTCTCTATGAATTCTGGGTCTTGATATTGGTTGTCCGTAACGCAGGCTCGCGCTGATCAGCGGGACCTTCAGTCATGAGTCTCAAACTCCGTGCGGGCAGCGAGTAGAACGCCGGCTGGGTCAGTCGCCAGCACTGTTGACGGCGACTGACCGTTGAGAAGAGCGTGAGGGGATAGGAACCACTCGACTTCCCCCCAACCGGTAGTGCGACGTAGGTCATTTGATTCCCGCTGGAATGGACCCAAGCTCCGCATGATTCTCAGCATCTGGGCCAGGTTTCGCACTGGTTGACCATCAGGGCTGAATTGCCAGGTCGGATAGCGGTAACTCGGCACAGGGTTGGCGATGTAAACCGCCAAAAGCTTGCCCTCGCGGCGAAGCTGGCCTGCGCGTCGGGCCCGTCCGAGTGGTCTCAAGCTGAGCTGGACGCTGACCTGCACGGCGCTAAGCCACTGCGCTGCCAGAGCGTCGCGCCCAAGGGCGGCGTCGTGCAAGATCTGGTCCCGGAGCACAAGAGGGGCCGCCGCGGGTTGGTCGCCCCGTACAGCTGCGCTGGCTATTCGCGTTCTGCGCGACGAGGCGCGGTCTGGAGGCTGCATGTGGTCGGTCTCGCGGTGGCATGGGTGGGCTTATGGAGGCGCGCTCAAGCGCTTTCCAATTTCGTCGAGTGCGACATCGAGTCCGGAATCGCCTCGCTCGTACGGCGCCCCAAATAGCGCAGCCTTAACCCAGTACGCCTCTTGGCCAGGATGGACGTATCCTTGGTGGTCATCCAATAGGAGTGCTTTGCCTAGGGTGGAAGAGACGTTGCGTAAGTCCTTCGTGGCCCCTGCCCAGTCAACGTACGGTAGTTGAGCAAACCATTCGGGCGCAGAGCCTTCGCGAACGAGCAATGCTGCGATCTTCCGGAACGCTGGCTCCGGCACGGTGGTGTAGATGACCAGTCGCTCGAAGCTCACGTTGACAGACTCAAGAAATCGATACAAGCCAGGACGTGGGAACTGGCTGACTGCGTTTGATATCAGCGTTCCCTCCAGGTCCATTGCAAGGATGTTAGGTCGCATCGGCGGTTTCCCGGTGAGGGTGGTGTCTTTGGGTCATCAGGCCAGATTGCATCGCGTGACGATCCAATCTGGCCTTCAGCACGTCAGATGTCTGCGAATCTTGCGGCTCGCTCCAGCTGTTGCTCAAGCAGCTTGATGGCCTGCTGATGATTGCCTCCAACGTAGGGCTTATCACTGAAGTCGAGGGCAGACTCAGGTATCACGCTGAGTTCGACGCGAGTGGTAGTCGCTTGGCGAATGGCCAGCGTTGTCCACGCCTCATCGCCCTTCACGAATCCCACTTTGAAACGCGCGGTGACTTCACGCGCCGGCTTTAGTCCTTCAATCTTTCGGAAGTCGCTGTGCACTTGGGTCTGCGCCGACGGCTGCGCTTGCTCATTGACGTATAGCGTGGCCAGCCAGCTAACTTGACTCAGCGGCAACGAGGACGCATTGACGATACGCGCCTCGATGATTGGGGTAGGCCCGAAGAAGCCGCTCTCAACAACAAACTTTGCGTCGTTGGTCCGAATATTCTGCAGGTCAGCGAGGATGGGCGCTTGCGCCTTTGCCTGGTCTAGTAGCGACTGAATCCTATGCGGATTTTCCGATTTGATCGCCTTCACCTGACCACGCACCAACTCTTTCACAGAAGCATTGGGGTACTTCGCGTTTAGGTTCTCCAGATCCATGCCGGCGACTGCCCAATTGAAGGCGTCCCTTTCGTGAGGGCTCAGTCTTGCGTCGATTGCATCAATTGAGGCGCGGTAGTCCTGTTGACTGCCGTCGGTGATCATCTTGGTGTCTGCGGGCCCGCCGCACGCCGTGGCCATAGCAGACACTGCCAGTAGTAGACCCAATCGTCCCTTGGTTACCGCCAGGTGCGATTGCTGCTGTTGCTTCATACATCCCCCCTAGTGTGAGGGCCTGAGGATATCTGGTTTTTAGATATCTGAGAACTGGATATAGCTTCTGAGGCCGCTCAACTTAGGCGCGGCCATGGCTAAGTCCATTCATCGCAAGGAATACGCTGCACTGATCGAGGCGGTGAGGGATGCGCGCCTGGCAGCCGGCCTGACCCAGGCTCAGGTGTCAGAGAAGCTAGGCCGAAGCCAGTCGTTCATCAGCGATGTTGAGACTGGGAAGCGCCGGGTCGATGTGGTGGAGCTCAGGGATATCGCCCGGTTAACCGGGCTATCGTTAAACGCTCTTATTGCTGACTTCGAGAAGCGGCTAAAGCGGTGACGGTCGCGCCCTCGCCTCCGGCTTGATAAGCGCGTACCAGCACGGTCACGGACGTAGCGAAGTCTTCGCTCGCTGTCGACTTAGCCCACTTAGCAAGCGGTGTCTATTCGGCAGGCATTCGCCCGGCCTGCCATGTCTGTACTCCTTACCCTATTGCGCCTGGTGCTTTAGGAATTCCTCCTACGCTACGGTCTCAATTGCGCCAGCCCTGACGCGCTTCACCATCCGGATCGCATCTGATGCGCTCATGGCCTGCCCTGCCTGTGCCGCGCCAGGGCGCGGCCGTGCCCAAGTCCATAAGACTGGCGCAAGCCAGCGCTTTGGCGCACTGGCCACTGATGACGGGCCAAGAGGCTCACAGCTCCAGCCGCGGTCCGTCGATCCACTAGGCCGGCGGGGTCCCTGAGGACGCGCGCCGCGTTAGCGAGCGGCCGCTTGGGTTTGGGACCAGCATGGTCTAGGTGGCGTTGCTCAAGCATGTTACGCGGCTTGGACAGAGAAAACTTTAGTGCCGTGGTTGGAACCGAGAGATGCGCCAGAATCAGCCCCGCGCTTCAACTATGCGCTTAGAGTTGACGCGTGAAATCCTTTAACCGCCCAACCCCGCGGAACTTGCGCAAAGCAATGAGGTCATCGCCCGAATGGATGAGGGGGGCAATTCGCATGGCCTACAGAACATCGACGCTTTTGTCGCGGATTGAGGATGCAGCGCTGCGCAAGGTCCGCCTGTTGAAAGCGTTTGCTCTCTCACATCAACGAAAAGCACGGCGCTGGGCGGAAAGTCATCCCTACATGCTGCTGGCCGCTTTCC
The DNA here is from genome assembly GCF_036662295.1 of Stenotrophomonas sp. GTDB lineage: Bacteria > Pseudomonadota > Gammaproteobacteria > Xanthomonadales > Xanthomonadaceae > Stenotrophomonas. The sequence goes on along the minus strand of NZ_JAVWXA010000005.1, from coordinate 73,365 downwards.
CGCTCTGGGGTAATCCGCGGTCATTCCCAGCGGTTCCGCACTCCAGCCTGAAGAAGCGAGTCTGGAGCGGCTTGGCCTTGATGGGGGTGGCAACAGGACCATGGGCGATCGCATACGCTCAGCTTCAATCCCTCATTGCAGACATGAATGAAGCGAAGGCGGTGGCGGAAATTGGGCAAGTCGCATTCGAACAGACGACGACCATTTTGGAGCTCAGCGCTGCCCTTGTCCCATTCTTTGGATACATCACCATCGGCCTCATGGCTGCAGTTGCAATGGGTATACATCGTATGGAGGTTGTGGCCACTCAGTTGGATCTCAAAGCCAAGCCGTGCGTTGGCTACCGCTTCCATGTAGTCCAAATTAGCTCGATCGCGCTGTATCTGGGCCTTCTCGCCCAGTGTCTGTCGTGGTCAATGAACCATCGAAGCTCCGTCGAGCCCTTTTTTCGCTGGGTGACCAACACCCCCCTGATCCTGCTTCCGGCCATCCTGTTCCTGCTTTTGCGCCGCGCTCTGGCCAGGAATCGCAGGGCGGTAGGGATCAAACTGTATGGAAACACCACACGGGCCCTGTTGGCCTCGCTTCTTTCCACGGTTCTGTGCGCAGGGGTCCTATTTCTTCTGATGAGGTGCCTTCGGTAGCCCTTGAATGGTCGTCGACGGTAGCCACGGCCGTTTGATCGGGGCGATCATTGGGGGCGTACAGCGGGGGGTGTTGAAATCGGCGCCCGTGCCGACCTACCTGGGTGATGCATTGCCGCGCTCTGGCGGCCCTGCTCCAGCAATGCCAGCCAATGTGGAAACGCAACTTTCTGTGCGAGTCCTGGACGAGGTGAGGCCTACCGGAGAGCAGGGTGGCAAGGCGTTGAGTTGGTCGCAAAGCTATGGAACGCGCCTCAAGGCGAGCTAGCAAATATCGTTGCGGGAGCGATCTGCGTAGTCGTAAATGCTCTAAAAATCTGTCAAATTTAAAGGAGGTAGTAATGCTGCAGCGTATGACACCAAAGGACTATTCGGAGTTTTGGGAGCGCGAATCATCTCAATTCGCCCTTGATAACATCTATGCACGTCTCAGCCAGCTTGTCCCCGAGGAGGCGACCTTGGAGATCGGTTGTGGCGCGGGGTGGAGTACGTTGAGCCTTGCGAAAACGCGGCCGGTCTTGGCTGTCGATAACAACACCCATCTGATTGGTCTTGCGCAATCGCGATTGAACGATAATGGAGTGACGGCGCAGATCATCCAGTCTGACTTGTTTGAGCCGTCCGCAAACCTTCTCAGCGCGATCCAGGCGTTCCAGCCGAAGGTCGTCGTTGGATGGTTCATCGGTTCTCATCCGGACGACAACGACAAGCGTACCCCCGCCAATTTGCGCGCGGAAGAAAAGCCTAAGGTGTATCGCGAAAGCGTCGAGGATCGACTGGTTGCGCTGCCGTTGTGCCCGCCGTCCGTGGAGTGGGTTCACACCGTGCAGCGCGGTGGCATCCCGCCCGGTGTTACCGAGGCTCAAGTCAAGGAAGGGATGGCCAAAGAGTACGAAAAGTACATGTTCAACAACTCAGGATTTACGGTCACGGATGTGCAGTTGCTGCACTGGAATCAGGTGGCAGGCAAATTTCCCTATGTTCAGACCGTTAGACCCGACCTTCCTGCCGGCAAGCCCCAGCCCGTGATCATTTCCATTCTGGCTCATCGAAAGGTCAGCGTGTAGACCCCATAGCCCTAAACCCAAAGCCTCCGATAGTTCGATGTAGGTTTTGCAGCCAAACCGGCTTTCCGCGTCAGGACTGCTCTAGTCATTTATCCAGGCGACAAGGCACGACTCGGCCGCTGAGCATTGGATAGAGCGGATATGTCTGCTGCACAGAATCCAAATCGAAGAACGATGCTGGGGGTGGGGCTAATACGGCCAGGCCGAGCATCCAAGCGCTCCGCCCCCACGTTTGTGTGCATCCAAGGCGGTGCCTAGAACGTAGGGGGCTGTTGCTAGCCCAAGCAGGTACAGGGCGTTAGCTCATCAGAAAACTACCTTGGTACAGCCAGCTGCTGGTACCGAGGCGCTTCAGCAAACCGATGCGTAGCGCCGCTTACGGCATCCGTGGCCCCTCCCCTCGTCTGGCGCAAGCAATTTCGCATTCAACACCAGCGCCCCCCTTCCGGCGGTACAGCTGCGCGTGCGTCGCTAGGTGTTGACTACGGATTTAGGCCTGAGGATGACAAACTTATGCAGACTTTCTGGCTCGATCTCTCCGAGCTCAAGCATCCTGCGCAAGTAACTGACACGATGGGTTCCCTCGATCAAGTGAATATCACGGCCGTAGACTCGCCAGCCGCTATCAACCAACAATGCCGATTGGATCAAGATCGGCGGAAATGGCGGGGTCAGCTCTTTGGACATTTGCTGATAGATAGAGTAATCATGATTCACCTTTTTGAAGTAATCGTATTGGGCTCCCCACTCGGTCATGGGCTTGTTGTGAAAGAATTTGATGCGATCATAGGCCTCTTCCGCAGTCATGTACTCAACGGAAAACCAGTAGGCAGCCAAGTCAAATTCGGGGTAGTGTTCGTTAAAGTGCTCGAAGTGGTCATAGACCACTTGCCTATAAAACTCCAGCGTTGCTTCGCAGTCTGGAAGTGAATGGCGCGCTCGGTAGTCGCTCCAGTCTTCCTTATCCCACGTATTGAACCCGTGCGGCTTTACTTCAGATGGCAGCATTGTGCGAAACCATATTCTGCGACAGCTCTATTTTCGGGAGGGGGGCTTGAGTCCGCTATTGATGAACAGCGGAGAGATCGACAACCAAGATGTCTCCTTTTATTCCCAAGTCAAGCAGGTGGCTCTGCATTGCATCCGCCGGATATCGCTGACCTTCGGTGCACTCGCAGATGGCTCGCACTATGTCGCCAATGCTAAGCATGTTAGCTGACAAGAGCGCCGTAAGTTCGGCATCAGTCCAAGGCATTGTCTGCGTCCTTGCAGAGGAGACAGCACAAGCATCTCTGTGCCATATACAGGCTGAGCCATGTTCGGGAAAATGCGGATTCACCCCAAAAGGCTCCTCTGAGTAAAACATCTCCCAGATTGCTGCGTTGGAAATGCCATGCTGCCTTTTCAACTGGCTGTCGAAGTGAGATTTTGAGGTGCTCTTCTGTATGGAATCCCAGCAATTGGCGTGAGTGCTTAGTCGAGGCCACTTTGCTTCAAATAAACCCACTTTGAAGAAATCATTGTTGCGAAAAATGATGCACGCGTCCGTGCCAGTCTGGCGCTCAACCTTGGGGGTCAACACCTGTGAGTGCGCCACTAGGCCAGGAATGCACCTGCTGTTGATCTCGCGGCGAAGTGCGCAGGTGAAGTTCGATGTGTAGTCGTTTTCAGTGACTACGTACCCCCTTATCAGATCCGCGCGCACCAGGCGATCAGCCCACTGCGCGCACTCCTCCACCACAGCAATCAGGTGATGCGGGGCGAGCATGAATCCCTCCTTACGGAAAAACTACGTGATGATCAGATATTAGGGGTCTGGCCGCGTCAGTTATTCACAGCCCACTACACGGCGGGCCATTCGCATCTCGTCCGATATTAGGGCGGCTCGCTGGAAGTAACAAGCCGGCCAAATGTCGCTGTGTGGCTGCAATGGTGGCTCATGCTCTGACTGAAGTGGAGCGCGTATGATTCCTGATGAACCACTCTTCCGCGGGAATTTCTGGCGATCAGACGTCGTTGTACGTGATCGGTGATGGGCCGAACGATGCAGTGCTCGCCTACCAGCGCTCGGCACCTGCCGGAGTTACGGGTAATTCTTAAGTGGCTGCGAGCCAGCACAGTGTGAGTGATTCATTTGGATACGCGGGGCGCATCAACGCTTGCGCCTGTCCCACGACAGGTGGCCCGTGAGCTCTTCCAGCCCTTCGTCCTCCTGAATGCGCGCCCCAAAACGATCGAGCTCCCGATCAGGCAGCTCGTCTTCGTCAAACCAAAGTAACGATACAGTGGTATCGCGACTAGCGAAGTGGCGGCTGATTTCCCGCAAACTGCCGCCCTTTTCCCAGTCGTCGAACCAGACGTCTTGAGCCACTTCAGCGGAGGCAATGGCGCTGACACCTGCATCATGTAAGCGTCTAGCCGCCGACCCCGCTGGAATCACCGATCGAGCCGAGATCCGGGCATTGATGTTGCGCAAGGAGGTCGAGCGTGAGGCATACCGAACGGCACCTCGTTCCATGGTGACAAAGGCGCATGGTCGCTGACTTAGGCTTGCATACCGTGACGCAGCTGCAGGGAAAGAAGTGCCAAATTTGACTGCGAGAGTCTCGATTACCTCCATGGATGGGTCGTCCGAAGGCACCTTCTCCAGCCACAGTTTGTAAGGCATCAAAAGCTCTGATGCGAAGGTATCGCAGGCCACCTCATTGGGGTGCCGCTTGGCATAAGACCAAGAAGGCACCTCTTCGTGACTGGAGGGAAGCTCCAGCACGATGTGCGCAATCTCATGGCAGATCGTAAAGCGCTGGCGCTCCAGCGTTTCAGTACTGTTGACCGTCACGATGTGGCGGCCATTGGGCTTGGTGATGGTGTACCCGGATTCACCCTGGCCAAGTTCATCGTGTCGGAGCTTGGCATTGATAGCGTCCAGATAGGGCGTCAGATCACCAAAGACCGGCGGCAACGTCACCTTGGCAACAAATCCGCGCGCCTTCTGCCTAACCCACAGCTCGTCCATGCTCAGCCGTCCTCATCATCGTCCTCGAATGCCCGCCTCACCCTGGAAATCAGAGTGGCCGGGTCCGGCCTGATTGTCCCTCGATGCTTCATTCCTGCAGCAGCCGAGAAGACTTCCAGGCTCACATCTCCATCTTGCAGGGCATAGTCCACCAGATTGACGTCTGCCTCGGGGTGGTCCATCAGCCAGTAAACGATACCCGCATCGCGCTCGCTTGGTCTTAGTACAGCCAACAGCTTGGCTACCAGCTCATTGGAGGGGCTGGTCTTTTCGCCCGTTTCCAACCGATGGATGTACGCATGGTCAGTCGAGGAGCGCTGACCAATTTCCCTCAACGACATCCCGTTTCGCTCTCTAAGCGTCTTTAAGGCAATGCCTAAGCCGGTCTGCGGCATTTTTGACTCCTGATCGGTGCAAAGGCACGTCCGGCAAGGCCTTACACCCATTTGGGGTGTCTCAGTTGCTTTCGCGCCCAAGGCCTGCTAGCGTGTTGTCCATCCAGACAACACACCCTATTTTCACGAAAAGGGTGACCCGTTCCCGGGGTGTTGTCTGGATAAGCAACGCATTGTGCTTCATCGCAGTACTGGCAGCAACCTAGTTCTCAACGTGGTTCGCACGACCTACACAGGAGCTCGATATGACACGCAAAAACCAACATGTTGTACCTCATCAGGATGGCTGGGCCGTCCGCGGCGCTGGCAACCAGCGGGCAACCTCGGTCCACCAGACCCAGCAGGAAGCCATCGATGCCGGTCGCGGGATCGCCCGGAACCAGCACAGCGAGCTGGTGATCCATCGTCCGAACGGGCAGATCCGTGACAAAGACAGTCACGGCCATGACCCCAACCCGCCGAAGGGCTGATGACCATGGCTGACATCCCGACCTATCACGTGCTCGCACTTTCAGGAGGCGGCTATCGTGGCCTGTACACGGCCACGGTACTTGCTGAGCTGGAAGCGGCTCTGGGGCGACCCATTGCCGCGCATTTTGACCTGATCTGCGGAACGTCGGCAGGCGGGATGTTGGCCTTGGGCTTGGCTAACGAGATTCCTGCCTCAGAGCTCAAAGGCCTGTTTGAGGACCAAGGCAACCGCATCTTCGGTCGGCGTAGTCTGGCGCGCCGGCTGTTTGGGTTCTGGCTGGCAGCCAAGCACGATTCGGCAGGCCTTGAGGGTGTGCTGCATGAGCGCTTTGGAGCCACGACCATCGGCGATCTGAAGCATCGCGTGCTGATTCCGGCGGTGAACTACACCACAGGACGGGGCCAGTTCTTCAAGACGCCCCACCACCCTAGCTTTGAGCTTGATCACCGCATGCAGGTGACGGACGTGGCCATGGCGACGGCCGCAGCACCGGTCTACTTCCCGCTCTCAAGGAATGATCGGGGCGTCTTCGCAGATGGGGGCCTGGTGGGCAACGCCCCGGGATTGTTCGGGCTGCATGAAGTGAGGACCTTCCTGGCACCGGGTGGCGAGGCCGAGATCCGGGTTCTCTCCATCGGAACTATGACTATCGGTGCCACCCTGCGCGGCGATGCAAGTCTGGACCGAGGGTTCGGCAAGTGGCGCGGCGGGCTGTTCGATCTGGTCATTTCTGCGCAGGAGTCCTCAGTGGATTACATGCTGCGGCAATCACTTGGAGACAAGTACCTGCAGATTGACGATCAGGCTACGCCGGACCAATGCCGCGATATCAAGGCTTTGGATCGCGTGTCCGTCGGTGCCACCAACACTCTGAAGGATCGGGGCAAGCATGCCGCCCAACGCGCACTGGGCAATCCTCTGTTCAAGCCTTTCCGTGACCACATCGCCACCTCGCCCGTGTTCTACCACGGCCCTCACAAGAACGCGTAGGAACCCATATGCTCAACCTCAGCCCACTGTTGTTCACCACGGTCGCCGATGAGGCGTGCCTGCATTCCAACCTGGACTTGAGTGACGCCGAGCGCGCACTGATTGCGCACGCACGGACTGAGGTTCGCGACTGCCTGCGTACGGGCATTCCTCGTGTTCTGGCTGAACGTGGATACACCGATACGGTGCCGCAGCCGCGATTCTTCACGCAAGGCTCGTGGGCATACAAGACGCTCAATGCACCGGCCAAAAAGCCGCAGCAGGCCGACGTGGATGACGGTTGTTACCTGCCGATGAGCTTTGTATCTCAAGGCACGCGGCCGAGCGTGGCGTCCACCATTTTCTTCGAAGCCGCTGAGCAAGCACTTGCTCCGTTGATCGAGCGGAAGAATTGGAAGCTTGTGGACAACAAGGACACCTGCATCCGGATCGTCATCTGTGGCTTTGCCCACATCGACATCCCGCTCTACGCCATCCCGGACAACGAGTTCACTGCATTGGCCAAGGCGTCCATGGAGCAGTATGGATTCGACTCCATAGCCGAGGCAGCCATCTATGCCGAACGCGACGCATGGACCGCCCTGCCCCGCGACAAGGTGCTTCTGGCTCACCGCAAATGTAACTGGATGGCCTCAGACCCCCGTCCCGTCAAAGAGTGGTTCCTGCAGGAGGTTGACGAGAAGGGCGAGCAGTTCCGCCGGGTCGTCCGTTATCTGAAGGCCTATCGGGACTGGCACTGGGAGAGCGGCGGCCCTAGCTCTATCCTCCTGATGGCAGCTGCAGCCCCCATCTTCGAAAAACGTGACCGGCGCGATGACCTTGCGCTACTGGATGTCGTCGCTGCGTTGCCGGCGCGGCTGCGGGCGGGGGTGGTAAACCCGGTGGAAAGCGGCGAGTCGTTGACCGATCGCCTTGGCAAGCGCGGGGTGGAAGACGCCGCACAAGCCTTTGAGGCCCTTGAGGTCATCCTTCGCGGTTGCGTGAATGCCTCCAGTCCTTCCCAGGCTTGCGTGTGGATGCGCAATGAATTCGGCGATCGATTTCCCGCCGATGAGGCGCGTATCAAGGTGGTGTCGGTCGTCTCGACAATCGGTGCCACTTCGCCGCAGCCCGGACCCAGTGAACTCATCGGCCGGAGCAAAGCGGGGTGAGCCGCGCCACGCCCAGCCAGGTGATTGAAGCATTTGCACGCGAAGGCTTCGAATTCGCGGGCAAGGCCGACAACGGCTGGTTCCGGGTTTCTGGGCGCTTGTTCTCGGACGTCACACCGGAGGGTGTGCCATGCGAAATCAAACTGGATCCCAACTTCTTCGAACTTCCGCGCGTCCGGCTGCTCGAGATTCCGTGCCATCTGCCTGCTGCGGTCCCCCACCTCAACGCCAATGGCGTGCTTTGCTACATCGCCAATGGCACGGTGACCTTGGACATCTATGACCCGATCGGCCAGTCGCTGGCTTGCCTGCGGCAGGCACAGCATGTGTTTGATCGGATCATGCGAGGAGAGATGGTAGAAGACTTGGCCGAGGAGTTCTACGCGTACTGGAGTGGTGCATATTGCCTTACCGACCTCGACGGAAATGCTCAGGGACGTCAGGAGTGCTTCGTCGTGGATGGCAACGAACGCCCAATCTGGTTCGTCACAGACAACCTTGCGCGAACCAAAAAGAAGGCTGAATTGCTAGGGTTCACCCCAACCGACAGGACCACCCCAACCTACAGAATCAAGACCAGCGCCCAACCACGCCCTGTCCCAGGCGTGTGGCCGCCCACCACCGTCAGCTCGCTGCTGACCTGGCAAAGCCAACTGGACCGTCGCTGCAGGCGAAGCATCCATCGTCGTATCCTGCAAGGTGAACGCGATCGCCTCAATGCACTTCTTATTCTGATCGACTCACCAAAAATGACCTATGCCTTTGGGGTCATCTATGAGCGAAATGAGCAGGTGCCGAGGGTGAAGTTCGCATATCGGCGCGATCGAACGCTGGGATTGCCTGTACTCCCGTTTTCCGTGTTCAGAATTGACGAGCACTACATCGCCGAGCGCAATATCCCAGGCCGCATCACTCTTGCGGGAAAGGCAATTGCATTGATCGGTTGCGGGACCATAGGCGGCTTCCTGGCCGAAATGCTGGTGAAGGCTGGTGCTGGAACTCAGGGTGGCATGCTGAAACTGATCGATTTGGACACGCTCTTGCCTCAGAACTTGGGGCGGCACCGGTTAGGTTTCCCCTCCCTGCTTCAGAACAAGGCCGTGGCCATGGCCGATGAGCTTCGGCGCTTGGCACCTGGCGTATCAATTGAAGCGGTCACACTAGATGCCCGCGAGGTTGACCTGTCCGATCAGCACCTTCTCATTGATGCGACCGGCGAAGAGTCGTTGGGCCATTGGCTGGCAGACTACTACCCACGGCCGACTCAAGTGCTTTCCGTCTGGATTGAAGGACCTGGAGTCGCCGTGCGAACGTTGCTTAGAAAGCCGCAAGGCGGCTGCTATCGTTGTCTTTGGCAATTCACCCGTCGCGGAGAGTTTTGCTCGACCACCGAACCATTGCCCAACATCCTGGCAGGGCACGGGTGCGAGGGTTTGTACGTGCCCTTTAGCGCCTCCGCTTCCATTCAAGCAGCTAGCCTGGGGTTGGATGCTGCGCTCGATTGGGCCAATGACATCATCTCCCCCGCTCTGCGTACGCGGGTCTTGGATCGTGACTTCGCACAAGCTGCGCCGGACGGTGAGCTGCCCATTGAACCCGATTGCCCAGCATGCCAATGACGAATGACTGGTCCAGCTCTGATCAGCGCAGGCTTATCCATCTGTCGCCGGCCACCTTGGAAGTGTTTGCCCGCTATGTACAAGACAGTGACCAGGCTCCCGAGTCAGGTGGGCTGCTTCTTGGAACGGTGCATGGCGAGCATCTGATCATTGAGCAGGCCACCGCCCCAACCGTCTGGGATCTGAGGCTGCGCACCTTTTTCCATCGCTCCGCTATAGGTCATGCCAAGCTTGCACTTGATCGATGGCGCGCCTCCCGTGGCACCGTACGGTACCTGGGCGAATGGCATACCCATCCGGAGGACTACCCAATCCCGTCTGGGTTGGACCGCGCGGAATGGCGCAGACTGGCCGCGGGTAGAAGAGACAGGCGACAACAGCTTTCAATCATCGTCGGACGAGCTGGCCTCCATGTCGAGTTGGTCGGCAGTGATGGCGCAGGCGACGTTTTTCAACCACATCAGTAGCGGCACTGACCGTCAACGACCCAGCCGGGGTCAGTGGGCTGGCGCATGTTCAAAATGCAAGAAACGAGGTCGCCCCAGTCTTGGGGAGCCACTGCTCATGCGGGTGAAAGGCGATGCAATCACTTCGGCTCACGGGATCGGTCAGCCGCTGCGATGAACAATCATTGCGGCAGCGGTACTGACGCGGGAGTAGCGGGAGCGAGTGTTCGGCGGATGGGGCAGGAAGTTAGCCAGGTGAGCATAGGCTTCGTTGATGTGCTTAAACTGATGAAGATGCGCGAGTTCGGCTTCACAGCTGTCCTCGGGAACATCAAGCAACGTCTCTAAGCCGTCGGCTATGTTCAATCCGTCAAACGACAGTTCTTTCCTCTCCTGTTCGCTAAGTTGAGGCAGAACAACATCTGTCAGCGCCAGCGCGTCCGCAAACTTGAGGCGGTGGGCGGGAAATTGGGCAAAGAACTCGTGGCTTTCATTGCTGCAGGGGGCCACAGGAAGCATGCACGGCAGGTCATCTGTAAGCGACGTATTGTCCTCAGAATCTGGGCAGCAAAGTGGCTGTGCAGCCTGGCCGAGTGGGTACCCAATCAACTTCGCCGGTAGCGCGCCATGCCGGCGCCGGATGATCCGTTGTTCGACCAACATGCTGAAGGCGTAGCTAGCGTCTTTTCGAAGTCTGCGTGTAGTGCAAAATCGCGCCACGCCCCATCGCAGGACTTCTCGGTGCCCGATAGCCGCTTCGAGCCGACCGCAATCCAGCGCAAGTAGGTAGTTGCAGGCGCACACGCCAAGAGCATCCAAGCAGCCGCCCTCCACGAGGTTGTACATGGACTCCACCACGTCCAACTGACTCGGTGCGTATGTACTGAAGCCTGGAACCTCGTGGTAGGCGGCTACCAATCGTTCAAGCACAGTTGGGCGATGCAGTCCAAGCTGCTCCATCAATGTGCGACGAACATCGATCAATTGCTCGGGTGTGCATTGCAGTGGTCCGCTGATCTTCCAGATGGGGTGCTCATACGCCCACTTTGCGACCCAGAAGCGTGGGTCGCCATGAACGGTATCGACCAGTTTTCCATCAGCAAGACTTGCCGGGTCTTGTCCCGTGCTGAAGTAGCGATACAGCGTCCTGGGGCGTGTTCCCGCACCCCCTTGCCCAAGTAGGCCGGCCCGGGCAAGCAGCGCCTGGTCGGCTTCGTCCCAGGTCAGGCTCTGTCCCTGTTGTTGTCGAACTAGCCAAGCCCATATGGAGTTGCGTACAGCTTCGGCACCGTCAATGGCAACTCTTCCAGGCGGCATAGTCTTGGATTGTTTTTTGGGGGGTTAAAAAATCCCCCTTCGCGGGATACAAATTGTGCATCATTGACGTTAACTGTCGAAAGAGGTGCAGTTGTGCCCGACCAGACCTCGGTGCCGTCCAGTGCCGCCAATTGCATGCAGGAGCTGCTGGAGCGCCACGGGGAGCTCATGGGGGGAAGTGATCTGCAGAGAAACCTCGGCTTCGTGAATGGTCGTGCCTTCGGTCGAGCAGTCCAGCGGAACCTTGTGCCGGTGCGCACCTTCCCCCTTCCGGGTCGCCGAGGATAGTTTGCCAGAACACGAGACGTTGCCGCGTGGCTTGAATCGCTTTAGCGCGAAGTCTGGTGCAGGCACGGCAGTGCGCGCAGCAGGTAGCGAGGAACACCAGGCGACCGTGGTGCGGCTGAGTTCGAAGGCCGGCGGAGCCAATCCAGGCCGTTAGTGACAATCATGGAGGTCTCTGAAGCCCCAAGATAGACAAACTCCGGACTACGGAAACGAAATCGCCCCCGCGTCAACGGAGGCGATTGTCTCTCGCCGGAGCGAGAGATGGCGAAGCACTACGACCTACATTCGTAGGCTCCCTCAATTCCGACTTCGTGTCAAGCAGCTTGGCTGCTTGCTCGGGCACCCGTGCGTCTCCGAAGCCCATCTGGCCAAGTCGGACACTACGTCGTGCCCGCCCCTTTCCGGCCGGTCCGCTTTGGACCCGCCTGGCGCCCATTACTGGGCACAAATGGAAGTCGACGAATGCTTGCGAGTTTCGCCACAACAAGGGCGGGAGCCCCCCATCGCTGCGCGCGCGCCTCTGCCTGCGTAGATTCCGTCCGCCGTTCCCGCTGCCAAGGGAGCCGCAAATGAAAACGGATCCCCTTAACACCCTCTTGCCATTCCAAGGCCTCCGATCTGCAGAAGTGGCTCAGCCGCTCCACAACGGGCAGCGCCGGCCCATGGTGGCCCGCGAGCTTTCCGCAAGTCAGATCAAGCGCGACGATGTTTTCATGTTCTTCAGCCCCAAAGAAGACCGCCGAGTCAGTGTGCTGGGACCTCTGCAGCTGGCTCTCCGACTCCAGCTTGAATTCGATCCGGTGGTGGCCGCAGCAACCGAGCGCCCCCGCTCCATCCCCGTAGGCACCGAACAAGTAGAGCTTCACTTTTGGTGGCAGTACGTAGGCGGAAGTGAGTTCTACGCTCTGGTAGTACCAAACGCGCAAACGGTACCGGGTACCGACGGCCAGCGCCGCCCCCGACAACTAGATCGCCTCCAGGCGGCCGCCCGGGATGCGTCGATCGCGCTCAAACTCATCACGGAGGACCAGCTTAAGAGGCCTGAGGGTAGAACCGAGCTGTGCTATCAGCTCTTGGGCATCTGTCAGTCCGCCCGCGATCTCGGCAGTGCCCTGATTCTCAGGAACGAGGTCGCGGCCGTCGTCAATCGGAGCGGGCGTATCACGGCCAATGAGCTGTTTGGAGAGTTGGGCCATTTCCCGCAGACACATGTCCAAGCCGCCCTGGTAGAGCTACTGCACATTGGATATCTCTCCACAGACGCAAATCCACGCATGTCTGGCCGCGCACGGGTGTGGAGGGCGGAAGGATGAGCAGCAGGGTCACCATCGAAGATAGCAATGCTATCCGTGCCACCGCGAAGCCTGATGAAGCATCGGTTCGCCCAGAAGATCGCGAAGCCTTTCGCGCTCGAGTGGCGGCGTTGGACAGCTGTCTGGATGGCGCGACAGTCCAGGATGCATCCAAGCGCTGGGGTGTTCCGCGTAACACCGTGTCCCGAATGATTGCCAACGCGTGCCTTCTCGATGAAGCGCACGCCAGAATCGGATACCGGGCATGCGTGCCACACATGCGTTTCAATCAGTCAGAGCGGAAAGCTGCCATCGTCCCGGCCAGTCCGCACGCCTTTGCCATTGACGCCGTCCTCAGCGCCGTTCCGGAGCTTCGAAAGCTCGTCGAGAGCTTCCGGGGAACTTTGCCAACCAAGACGAAGCGTAGTCCAGGCTTCGATCGACTACACAGACAAGTCACCAAAGTACTCGGCCACCAGGGTTACGGAACGATGTATCCCCTAAACACTGGCGACCAAGGGCGTCGGCGGCTGATTCAGTACATCAAGAGGCTCAGGGGAGCGCGGCAAGCAGAGATGACTGCCAACCTTGCAGAGGACCCGAGCGCTACCCGGATCGAGCACCTGCTTACCATTCGGCCCTTTGATCGCGTCGAGTACGATGAGCATGTGATCGACATCGACGCATGGGTCGCCATGCCGATGGCTGATGGATCTTTGCGATTCGAGAAAATCAGTCAGATATGGCTGCTTGCGATCATTGATGTAGGTAGTGGAGCCGTCCTCGGATGGCGTGTTGTCACTGGTCGGAAGTACGACCGGCATGACGTGCTCGCACTGTTCGCTGAGGCAATGGCGCCATGGGTGCCGCGAGAGCTGAGCCAGAGCGAGATGCAGTACTCGCCAAACGCTTGGATGCCCTCAGCGTACTTGACTGACAACACAGTGATGCGCAGCACCATGGTAGCCATGGATAACGATTCCTCGCATTTGGCCAAGCAAAGCGTGGACAACGTCATGGACCATCACATGGGGATCTTGCATTTCGGTCGCTCTGGCATGGGAGAGGGCCGACCCCACATTGAGGCCTTCTTCAAGAGGATCGAAGATGGCCTGTTCCGCTATGTCGCAGGTGGATATTCGCCCGCTACAGATATCAATGAGAAGCAGATTACGAGCACCTTGGAGGGCAAGGATTACCCTGTCCTTCTGGAGGTCTTTGAGGACCTTGTGGACACTTACGTTACGGCATATAACGTAACGAGCCGGTCTACACGTGAGCCAAGGTCACCTAAACGCCTGATTGACGAGCATCTCGCCAGCGGCGCGTGGGTTTGGCATGCGCCGGGAGCAGCGCGGAACATCCGTCAGATGACAGTTTTTCGGAAGCGCGTGACGATACGGGGATCACAAGGCAAGGGCATTCCACCCGTCGTCTATCTTAACCATGCCCGCTATCGCTCACCCAAGCTCTTCGGTCAATGGGATCTCATTGGCAAAACGTTTGACGCGACCTACGAGGACTGGCAGGACGTCCGGTTGCTGACGCTCTGGTGGAAGGATGGAAAGCGGATGGTGACCCTGCACGCCATGCCGCCTTACTCGGAATGCGCCCATACGCTCTCCGTCAGGCTTCGCGCAGCAAGATGGGCCAAGCATCCCGAGGCGAAGGATCAAGAGTCGTTTGACGTCATGGACAATGTGCGCGCCTACCATGACGCGGTTCGTAAAGCCGCTACGGGCATTAAAGACCCCGGCGCGAGGCTCGCCGCCGGCGAGGTTCCCAATGCTCCTCAGACTCGGAAGCTGGAGATTGAGGCCCCTCTGAAGGGGGTGCGTCAGGGTCTCACCACCATGAGGCTCCGCTAATGAACAATCTCATGCCTCTCTCTTCCCACCCAATGAGTCAACGGGTTCGCCCGACGATCCAGACGTTGCCGGTGGTCCGCCTGGCGCTGGCCACGTCAGTCTGCCTTGAGTATGGCCGGCCCAGCCTGCGCGTCATTGGCGATGGGCGTGCAGGCAAGTCCACTGCAACATTGATGCTGGAAAACACAACGTCGTGGCGCCCCTTCTCGTGCGGCTTCCTTCGTATGGTGGTTGGACGGCCAGCCGTCGCCAGTGAGGCGAACTTCTTTCGGGAAGTAGCCCTAGGGTTGGGCATGAAGGTGCCGCGGATCACCACCACACAAGACTTGCTGTTGCGCATCATCCGTGCTTTTGAACAAGAGGCAGCCCGCTCTGCGGCCGAGGTGGTGATGCTGGCGATCGATACAGCCGAGAACCTCACGTTAAAGGACTACGAGCACCTCGCAAAGCTGCAGAACCACTTCTTGGGCAGCGTGGTCCAGCCCTTCTTCCTGTTCATCCACCAAAGCGACAGCCAGATCGAGGGTGCTGATGATCTCGGCAAGGCGGCACCGCCTCACCTGTATGGAAGGTTCTTTGTTGATAGCCACGACTTCACGGGGTTGCTCTGGACGATCCCGCCGGAGGATTCTGACCAGGATGCCTGCGATGTCGCCTTAGCTTTTCGAGAGTTTGATCAATCAATGAGGTGGCCTGAGATCACGGGCCCGACCTATACAGAGGCATTCGCACCGCTAGCCTATAGCGCCGGTTGGCGACTGGAGAAAGAGACCGATGCGATAAGGCGGCGCATTGAAGTGCTCTGTGCAACGCACGGGTATGCGATGAGCAGGGACTGGCTCATGGTTTCCTTCAACGCCTTCGTGTTCGATCTGTTGACTAAGGTCGCAGCCGGACGTGCTGAATTTATGGCCCTTGCCGAGGATGACATTGACACTGCCCTAAAGCGTAGTGGCTTTATCGGCTTTGAGAGTGCAAGGCGCAGGTCGTCACGATGAGCGCCCCCCCCCTCCTCCGCGGATCATTGGTTGGTGATGATCTGAGCCTTGTGCCTTATCAATCGGCCTTCGGCTGTGCAGTCCGCTTGGCACGCCTGAACCAGGTCAGAGTTCCTGCTGAGTACAAGGAGCTTCTCGGCATCAAGACAGGCACATCTCAGACCCTGCTGCATGCACTGTCAACGTCTCGCGCTCAACAGGAGGCGCTAGCAGGTGCGCTCGGTATGGCGCGGCCTGCAGAGTGGGAGCCGGCGCAATGGTATCCGTTTCAGACCAGCATTCCGAGCGAGACCTTATTCTCGCGATTTCGCTATTGCCTTGCGTGCATCAGGCTGGGCTTTCATTCGATCTTGCAGCAACTGCCCTGGATTGACGTTTGTCCATGGCACCGAACGCGTCTGCGCGTAGGTTGCCCGCGCTGCGGGCAGGAGCCGTGCACATCCGCGAGATCTGGAATGCGATTGTTGACTTGTGTCTGCGGTTTTGACCTGGTCAACGAGTCGGCATCGGCTCTGCAGCGCGTCGCAGCCCGGCGTTCGGCAGAGATGCAGGCGGCCTACCTGGAGTGGTGCGGTCATGCGAGGAAGAGTGCACACGTGATTTTTGTACCTGGAGTCTCGATTAGCCGGGAACAGCTTGGCCGATTGATTGATCTTCCACCGTGGTTACGAGACCGGCCCAAGTCACACCATACAAATGTCAGGTCTTACTGCATCAGTAAACGCACAACAACACCTCACACGTCGCACGAACTTGGGAGTCTGGCGCTCGGTCGGGCGGTGTCCATTGTTGATTCCCAATTCCCGGCATTTGGGCACATCTCAGTTAACGTGGCCAAGATGTCCGGCGTACCTCGGCTCTCAATGTTGGACCACGTCCGCCTTGGGTTGCCCGAGCCTCTGGGTAGCGAGAACCCGATCGACCCTGCGCGGCGTGGGGTCTTCGCGGTACTGATACTCCAACCTCAGCTTTTGCACCCTGTGCAAGCTGCATTTCTGCTCCGGATGAATGAGGCCTACGATAGACATGGCGACATTGATGACGCGCCAACTCATCGCACGACCACCACACTGGTTCATAGGGTCCACGATGCTCTGCTCTGCAGGGCCTACGCAGAAGGGATGATGGTCGTGGCGTGCGGCACCGAGGGTGACAGCTTGCCGCACCGGTATCGGCGGCCCTCTCCTATCGGCTTGATGGTGTTGGACTCAGATCCTCGGATACGCACAGTGTTGTAGGGCCGCCGCCCCTTGTGACCGCGATGGATCGGATTGACACGGGCATAAGCGCGTTCCGGTTAGGGCCAATGAGATCGCCAACAAGCTCGTCGAGACTGACTGGCTGTCTGAGCGAAGGCGTGGCGCAGTGAAAATGCTCACGGTGCGGCCTGTCGTGGCGCAGTTCTTCAACATCCTCTGCGACTTTGCCACCCGAGAGCAGGAACTCCTTGGCAGCAAGTTCCGATCCATCCTGCTGAACCTCAAGGCGGTCCACAGCGGAGAGGCTGGTGGAGAACAGTTCGTGGAAGCCGCCAGGCAGGCCAAGCAATGCATGGCGCATATCGTCAACACCGCCTGCAAGGTTCAAGACGTCATGGAAGAGCTCTTGCGTAGATCAACCGCAAAGGAATTCGTAAAGGGATTCTTCGAAGAGTACGTGCAAGGGCTTTTCATTGCCGACTACAGCGAGCTTCGAACACGGGCGGAATGCCCTCCCCTGCTTGGGCGAGTGCGTATTCCAAGATACTGGAAGCATGTTCGCCTTCGATCCAGATCTTCCACTGGGGCGATATTGACGCTGGCGGCTTCCGAATAGCCGCCCGCATTAGAGAAATTGTCCCTGCCACGCATCAGCTCCTGCCATGGTTGATGGATCCTAGGGAACTTCCGCCCTCCATTGAGAACCAAGAGACAGAGCCTGCGACGAAGTCCGCTGTGGTGCGACACGCGATGCGTGCTGGCTGGCCAGACTTGGTGGCTGGGCTTGATGAGAGGTGTATTGAACAGGAAGCGATTGAGTCGCGCTTGCCCTCACGATGAACGGCCTCCGGCCCGCCGCGACAAGAGACGCTGGCAGGTACCGGTGACCGGGGACGCTCAGATGAGGGTCGCATCTACCAAGTACTAGGCACGCCCGACCGCATTGCCAATGCATCATGTGTTACTGCATTTCTTTGCCGATGCCCCAAGATGGCTGCAGGATGTTGCTTATGCGCCAAGTTCGCTGCATTGCGTGGATCGATATCCGTGTTTGCGGCATTGAGCCATGCAGAAATCTGGTGCATTCGAGTTGATGCGCCCTTGTAGATCAATAACTTGCAAGTCACGACCATTGGCGCGTGCAACAATTCGTAGAGAACGGCGGTTGGGCATGGGTGACCCCGGTGCCGGCGCCGAGCCTTCAAATGTGGTCCACATGTCGCGTGGGCCACGACGCCCCAAGCGCGGATGAAGCGTTAACCGTAGGGGCGACGCCCCTACCCCCCGCCATCCGGTGCAGCAGCCGGATCTGCGGGTGAGCGATCAGAAAATGCAACTTTCAACTCGCGATCACCGCTGAACACCGCGAGAGCGGCATCACGCAAGTCCTCGTTCTTGCTCTCGTGCAGACCATGTGCGACGGGAGAATATGCGCCCCTTCTGAGCTGAACTCGATCAAACTGGTAGCCTAGATCGGTTGCCATCTTCTCCAACAGATTGACGAAGAGTTCGTCGCGCCGAGCGCTAGCAACCTCAGGGGTCATTTCGTTCCGCTCAGAGAGGAAGTCAAGATACTCCCTCCAAGCCGCAAGAACGTCCCGCTCTCCTATCTTTCGACGCTTCTCGGATTCACCGTAGAAGGTGACCTCAATCATGTTCAGCCCACGCACGTGTTCCTGAGCCAGCCGAGAGCCTCGGGTGGCCATAAGCATTTCAAAAAGTACCTTCTTTCGCCCGTGGGCTGCAGTTCGACGCTCAAGATACTTCTGCGCCTGGACGGCCAGTATTGGCCCCAACAAGGTCGCCGCCACGATTAGGCCATCGCTTATGGTTGGTTCGATCATCGCCTACCCCCTGTAGTCGTAATTGGCTCAAGGAGATAGGAAATTTGGACAGTTTGCAAGCTAGCTGCCGCTATAGCGATTTTGAACGGACTCCGGGAACGTGGCCATCGGACGGTTCGCGACGCCGATGATGGTGCCGCCAGACGGGGTGGATGCACGGACGCCGACGCCGCCCCCACTCGCTGCGCTCGCAGGTTCAGCGCCGCCGTTCTCGCGGTCCAACCGGTATAGGCGTGCCTCAGGCTCTCGTCGCGGTGCCTGCCGAGGCCACGCGGTAGCGACCGACTCGTATGTCCTGGCGCTGATCGTCACGCCAAACACGGCCACCTTGACCTTGTACCCCATGGCAATGAGCTGGTCGAAAGTGAGCTGATCGGCGGTGTTGCCCGAGCTATCCACCCATTCGACCATGCCGACTTGGCGCTCACCCATGCTGGCCCGGAACACGAGCCGGATGCGGTTGACGTTGGTCAGCTCGGCCACGTATCGCTGCTCAATGGTCATGCCGGCAAGCGGGTCGGGCGGAGGCGCTGCCTTGGGCATCATCGGCATGGCCGGCGCGGGGTTCGCCGCGGCTGGGCCTGCCGCCCTCGCCCCCGGCACGGCCTGCGCCTTTGCAGCGCCCTCGCCCGCTGGACCGCCTTTGAAGAAGAAGCTGATGAAGAAGTAGGCCCCCATCAGGCCGACCACGCCGAACAGGACGCCGCGCAGGGCCATGGCGCGCCACACGTTGGTCCCGCCCTCATCGTAGACCTCCGTATTCTCCGCGCCCACCGCATAGCCGTGGTAGAGCGGATAGATGCCCGGATCGTACTTCTCGGTCTTGCCGCCGACCTTTTCGTACTTGCCGGGGCTGGTGGTGTGCCAGAACGTCACCCGATAACGCGACTTGAGGCCCACTGCGGTGAGCTTCTGAAACACGTTCTTGCGCTCGATGCGAGCGCGCACCGCCTGATGCACGCGGTTGATCCACTGCGTCATGATTACCGCGTCGCCGCCGTTCTGGCCCAGCAGCGCCCAGAAATTTTCGACAGCATCCGGCAACGGCAGGCGCTGGGATACATAGAACTCGTGGACCTCATCGATCACGACGAGCGAATCCTTGAACTGATCCGGGATGCACCACTGACCGGTTTCAGCGTCCTTCTCGCAAGCGAAGAGCTTGGACACGTCCTTGGTGTCAACCAGCACAAGCAGATCCTGCACCTCATCCAAGGGCATGCCCAGGTATGCGGCGATGCGCTCGTGGCTGAGGCCGTTGAGGCGCGCGAACACGCGGCGTCGCTTCTTGAGATTGGGCAGGATGTGGTTCTTTACCGCGTCATAGCTCTTGCCGGCACGCGGCACACCTTCGTTGAATACGAGCATCTCACCATTTCCCCAACGTCAGTATCTTGCGCATCATTCGGAAGGTGATCGCCGCCGAAATCAGCGCGAAGCACTCGGCAACCTGGAAGGTCTCCACGAACCAGCCAACGACCGGCCCGGCCTTGCCGAGCATCGCGTTGAGGCTGTTCTGCTCCAAGAACTCCGGCACTGGCAGCATTTCAAGCACCAGCGCTACAAGTTCAAGGGACTGATCGATGGCGAAGAGGACCAGGTCTTTAAAGAACAGCACGATGGCGTCCCAAAGACGTTCGACCTGCTTGCGCAAGAACTCGCCGAGGTCGCCAAGCCAACCGGCGTGCATGAGGGTCAGAAGTAGGTTCATCACATCAACGCAATTTTGGCCGCCTGATAGGCAGCGATCGAAAGAAGCACCCATCCCATCAGGGAGAGCATCTCGGCGAACTCGCCGCCGCAGTGAACGTCGAGCGTCATTGCCTGCCAGTAGTCGCTAGCGGCCAACTCAAACACCGGGCATGCGCCGCCGACGTTGATCACAAAGAAGCCGGTTGTGGCCTTGAAAATGTCCGACTTGGCAACGCGGTCTTTGAACTTGTTCAGAACCTCGCCAACGTCGCCAGTGGAATACTCTTGGGTGTAAAGCGGTCCACCCCAGTCACCGGGGGTGCCGGGGTCCGTGCCACCCTCGCCGGGATCAGTGCCACCTTCCCCCGGATCGGTGCCACCGCCCTCGCCCGGATTTGTGCCGCCGCCCTCCTCGGGCACGCAGATGCCTCCAACTTCCTTCTCGCCCTCATCGCACTCTTCCTCTTCCTCTTCTTCTTCCTCGTCCACCGGCACAGGCTCTGGAGCATCCCCTGCCCCACATGTGGAACCGGTCGGGTCGTAGGCATGGCCGCTAGGGGCTTCCACATCGAGCGAACTGCGGTACATGCAGCCCTCATAGCAGACGTTGACCGATCCAGCCGTTGGACCACCCTTCCAGTTGAACTCCGTCGCCCGTTGACTGCACATGTAGATGAAGTAGTGCATGAAGTATTTCGGGATGGCGACATACAGGGTGTTGCCGGATCGACAGTTCACGGCGACGCTGAAAGAGTTGCCGGACTGCGAGTAGGAGGGGGTGAGCTTCGGGCCGTAGTAGCTCATGTTGGGGTAGTTGACACTCGGCCTGCACAGGAACGGACCTACTTCGTTCGCGCTGGCAAGGGCAACCTGATACGCCCGTCCCTCGTCGCACCAGTCCTCAAAATCGTCGCACTCCTGCGACCCCTGCTGGGCATGCGCAGTCTGCGGCACAACGGCCCCTGCAATCACCAGAAGCAGCGCGAGGATGACGCGGATCATTGAGCCAGCCCCAGCGCGACGGCGATGCCGCAGAGCGCGCTGATGAATCCGGCGAACAGACAGACAATCATCACGAAACTCCTTTTCCATTGGCCTGAAATGAAAAGGGGGAGGTCGCCCTCCCCCGCTTCACTTACTTGCCGAAGAACCCGGCGACCTTCTTGCCGCCCCAGGTCGCGAAGCCGACCACTGCCATGATCGCGCACGCTCCCAGCACGGCGAGGGTGGCGGTGGACGCGTCCAGGCCGCTGAGGATGTTGCTGAAATCGATACCGTTACCGCCCATGGTGAATCTCCTTTTCTGTGATTGAGGTTGATGCCGGTCATGCTTTGTTGAACACCGCCGCGACGGAACCGGCAATCCGCGCGACGACGAAGAGGAAGACGATCAACCCGAACGGACCAGCCGCCCACGTTGCCAGCACCTCTTTGTCTGGAATTTCGAATGCCTCAGCGATCAAGGCGACGGTGGAAGCCTCTGCCCCGCTCAGCAGCACGTAGCCGGTGCACTCGGCCACGGGTTGCCCCGTGGGCACGACGGTCCCGTTCTCAGTGAATGCGACGCAGAGGCCCATGGCTTAGGCCTTGACCGGCGGCGGGGCCGACTTGGCCACCAGCGGAATCAGGTCCACGTAACGCTTGAGCGTCAGATCGCCGTACGGGCTGAGAGCGAAAGACTTGGGGTCGATGTCGTACTCGCCAGCCGGATAGGCCGGGCGTTTGCCGAGGCCAACGCGGAACGGCAGCTCGAAGTCGTTGCCCAGGTCGAGGCCGACCATCTGGGAACGGATGATGGTGCCGGTCTTCTGGTTGTGCTCTTCTTCGACGGCGGCGGATTTTACGCGGCAGATGGGCATAGTTCTTCTCTCACGAATTTGTGTAGGGCGTCACCCTTGGCGATACCTCTGAACCTTCCGGGGTGACCGTCGCGGAGGATGAGGGCTTCGGCGACGTCCGACCACGAGTGGCCATATGCGCCGCGCAGAACATTGAGCCAAGGACCAACGGCCCGATGGGACCATTTGATTGCGGCCATGGCAGAAACTTCGACTTGCTTGCGGATCGTCTTAAGGCGGGTGCACACACCTTGGATAAGCTCGCGCATGACGCTGTACGCGCCGCGCAGATACGCGCCGGGGTTGAGCAGCACCTCAAGCGGCACGTCAACGTGCTTGCCGTACAGCCGCACCTCTGCGCGCACCCATGGCGAAGACGGCAAGCCCAACTGCTTACCCTTTTCGTAGACGCAAAGCTCTTTATGGCCTTTACCGCCGATGTAGAGCGTCGAGCCGGTGCCGTGGCCTTCGTCGGACATGAAGCGGTGTTTGGGCGGACAGCCACCCTCACAGAAATCACCAGCGGCGGCGCGCTCACGGAGCGCATGCACGTCCAGGCGGGTGCCTTCGTAGTCGTCGTGGGCGCAATCAACGCGGCTGATTTTGGCGCGCAACTGCTGGGAAGCCTTGTAGGTGGTGCGCCAATTCTTCACCCACTTGCAGCCTGCGCCGGTCAGGCTCACGCAGATGGTTTCCTTGTTGCCGCCAGCGCCGATGCGCCCGACAAGCTCACCCTCGCGGTCGATCAAGACGGCGGACAGGGTGTAGAAATTCCAGTTCTTCTCGCGAAGCGGACCGGCGCGAACTTCACCCCGGAACCCGAACAGCTTGAACAGCAGCAGCTCAATGTTGGAGCAACGAAAGTCCTCAACAGCGGTTTGGGGCATCACAAGTGTCAGGTAGTCAATAATTGCGGTCTGCTGACACTTTTGGCCCGTGTTACTCCCCGGGCCAACCTGCCCTGCCCCTTCGCGACTTTCCACCGGCCCAGCCGGTAAAAACTGCTGTGCTACGCGAGTAGCACACTCAGCCGCAGCGCGACCGCGCGCCCAAAATTCACTCTCTCCAAGCTGCATGCGTGCGGAATCAGTCACGGGGCTGCACCTCGCCCTGAGTGACGCAGGCGCAGGTGCGGCGGCAGTAACAGTGACCGGGCACGCAATGCGGCAGGCACCACAGCCGCTGATACGCGCTATCGAGCAGAACAGGGCGCGAAATAACCGCGAGCCATGCAGCGCCGACAAGGACGGTAGTCGCGAGCAACCCGAGGGCGATAAACACCGCCTCACCATGGAGAAGCTCGCTGATGATGGACCACGCGGCGTTAGACATTCCGCGCCTCGATACGAGCGAGGTCGCGGGCGGTTCGCTGGGCGAGCTCGGCGCGTGCCAGGGCGACGTAGTTCTCGCCGCGAACGACGCTTGATCGACGGTCTGCGAGGTAGTCCAGCAGCGCCCCGCCGAAGCGGACCGCACCGAACGCGAGCGCCATGCAAGCGCCGACCAAAGAGACGATGCAGAGGACGGCGCTCACAGCGCACGTCCCTTGCGGTGGCGGATGTAGGCAAGCAAACCCTTTACCGCCAGAAACACCAGAACCGGCACCACGAACACGAGAGGATCCATCCGCCCTACCCCATCCCTAGCCCCTAGGAACCCCGCCAGCGCCCTAGGGGAGCGGCTGGCGGGCGATGTCAGCAGTGTGCTGACATCAGGGCGCGAATGTATGCTGGGTGCTGACACTGTGTCAACCGGGTGCTTACATGAGCCAGAGCTACGACCTTTTCTGCCGCTGGAAACACGTCAAGAAGATCCAGAGCGACAACGCTGGCGCCATCGCTTTGGGCGTGACCCGCGCGACGGTTTCTAGCTGGAAACAAGGGAAAAACGCGGAAATCCAGTACATCGAGCAGATGGCGTTGGAGATCGGTGACAGCCCGGAAACGTGGTCGGCTCTGGTTATGGCCGAGCGCAGTAATTCGGAGGCCGAGAAAGCGGCTTGGAAGAGAATTGCGCAGAAGTTGGCATCGGTCGCCATGGCCCTAGCGCTGGGGGTCGGCCTCGCCTCGCCTCGCGACGTACAGGCGGCCGTGGGCGGCTTTGATGCGGCACCCTCTATACATTATGCGAAATGCCGTAATGGCCCGTCTGGCCCGTCTGGCGCGGTTTGTAGGCTCCGGCTGGCGCTGGATCAAACTCTGGATCGGCTCTTGCTTCCCTACTCGTCCCCCAACAAGGACGAGATCCAAGCATGAGCGAGATGGACCCGCACGAACGTATAGACCTGACCGGCCCCTGGGCCGGTTTCGGCTTTGAGGGAGGCCACAGGTTCACCCCCGAGGGTCACAGCCTCGAGCCCTGCGACATGACCTGGTGGTCGCTGACCTGCAACATCGCCCGCGAATGGAGGCTGATGATGGAGGAAGCCCGGCCACGGCAGGCTCGTTCGCTGGCGGCCGGAAAGCGGTGCGCCACGTTGGATTCCAGCGTCGTATACCCGCGCGAGTGCGTCAGAAGCTGCGCGCCTGCCTTGGCCTCGTAACGGCTGCTCGTGGTTGCTCGTGGCGGCAGTCGAGTAACCATACAGGCGTGCGCCGACTCGGGTCTGCAGGCAAATCGATGTAGAGGCCACCATCGTCCTCGGCATCCTGCATCCAAGTGTCGTAGACACCCAGCGCACGTCCATCCACGAGGCCCTCAGCCCCATAGCCGGTGAGGTCAGAGGTGATGCGGTGGGTGGCCTGGCCGCTGACGGCCATCTGGCCGCCCCAGAAGGTAAGATCGCTGCCCGCCTGCATCACGTTGCGACGCCCCTGCCCCGCCAGTTGGTCATTGACGCGGTGATGCGTGCCCAGGCACTGGCCAGGTTGCCATCGCCGCGCTGGCGCTGGGCGAGGTTCGGCTCACCCACCCGCTCGTGCAGGTCCAAGTTGTTCGTCATCGCCCAGCGAGGTGTTCATTGCCAACAGGCCGTTGTTGGCGTGGAAGTTGCCCTCCACCGTAAGCGTTTTTATCGCCCGTCGGAGACTCGCAGAAGTGCCTGCGGCAGCGGCCTCGATTCAGTGCAATGTCAGATTTCGCAGGACACGATTACGTGACGTTAACGGCCTCGCATTATGCTCAAGCCCTCATTGAACCGCCTCGAGGCGCAACCACATGACCAAGCTGCACACCCTGATGCTCACCGGCTGCCTGCTCGCCCTCAGCCCGTTGGCCTCGGCCGAAACGGTCAACCTGACCAACAGCGCCGACGGCGCCAACCGGGACGCCGGCATCACCGCGGTCAAGAAGAAACTGCAGGACGCGTGCACCGACCGCAAGGGCTCGCCTAACGCCGATTCGTTCGAGGTGGTGTTCGAGAAGACCAGCGAGAATCCGAACGTGCCCAAGCCGTATTACGTGGACGGCAAGATGCAGTGCGAGTTGCCGGGCTGATCCAGGCCCGTATCCCATGCCATCCACGGTAGGTCCATCTTCCTGACGACGCAGCCGCAACGCAGCGGTCCTTGGCCGCTTGCGTGGGCAGCTACCGGCGCCCGCGCTGCCTGCCCGGGCCGCCGGCATCGACGGATTGCGCCGCTGTCGATTCCGGCAACAATGCGGTTGGCGGGGGCGGTGCAGACGGCTCGGGAGACGGGAGAACCACGACATCGATGCTCCAGCCTGCCACGACAGCATGCAGTCGCTCTCGCACCCTGGCGACCTCCTCGTCAGGCATCGAATGTGGAAGTTCGGCAATCATGCGGCGGTGGGCCGTGTCAGCGGCAACCCGCGCGGGAATGCCATCCAGCAGATCGTGTACGCGCGCTACGGCCAGACTATCCAGCTCGCTGCGCAGCTCGCCGGTCTGGGTGGACAGCAGGTTGACCGCCAGGCGCAGTCCATCGAGATCAACGCGATTGCGTCGCCCGTCCTCGTTGGCCTCCAGCGTTTGCCGGATGCGGATGGATACAGGCTTTGGCAGGCGGGCCTCCAATCGCCCCGACAGCTCACGCTGCGCCTCGGTGATGTAGGTTGGCACCATCGCCACCAGGTCGACCGCGTAGCCGTCGCCGGAGCGCACCACGGACATCTGATCAATCGATGCACTGTGGGAAGCGAGGTAGGTAGATACCACGGCGCGAGTCTGGTTTGCCGTCCATGTCTGTTCACCGATGTCGCGCAGCGCAAGGCCCAGCGGAATCGCCAGCAGGATGAATGTCGAGGCGATGACCACGGCCTGCCAGGCGGTGTGGCGTGGAGAGTTCTCCATCCCGAAACCATACCACTTGGCAATCAGCGTCACGCTCAAGGCAATGGCCAGCAGATTGGTCATGAACAGAAACAGCGCCCCGCTGGCGATTGCCCTGTCGCCGATCGCCAGTCCGAAGGCGACCACCGCCAGAGGAGGCATCAGGGCAGTTGCGATGGCGACGCCCACGATGGTCTCGCCCTTGCGCGTGATTACTGCATAGCCGCCTGCCAGCCCGGACAGCAGGGCAACGAGAAGATCGAACAACGTGGGCTGCGTCCGCGCCAGGATTTCGCTGGTCGCGTCGCGTAGCGGCGAAAGCCATACGATGCACATGGCCGTTCCCAGGGCCAGCACCAGCCCCGCCAGCAGTGCCAGAAGTGCACGGCCCATCATCCTGAAGTCGACGACGCACAGCGAGAATCCCAGCTGCACGATCGGGCCCATCAGCGGTGAAATCAGCATCGCGCCAATCACCACCGCGCCGGATGACTGGATGAGGCCGAGGATGGCAATCCCACACGACATTACGGCCATGAAGGCGAAGCGTGGGGTCAGCCCCCCCGCTTCGCTTACGTTGGACATGACCACCTGGTGGTCGATCGATGTGAAAAGCAGCGAGCGCCATTGGCGCCAGAGCTGGAACCCCTTCACCAATGGCACGGACAATAGAGATCTAAGGGCATTCATTGTTCTGTCCTGGGGTGTTCTGTCCTGGGGAGTGCGGCGGCGGTCGATGGGAGACAAAAGCAGCGCGGGATTGCACGCTGCTGCCTTGGGCCCATCAATCGAACGCCATGCCGAAGCCCACGCTCAGCAGCGGCTGGTCACCGCGGGCAACCGATACCCCGCCGTTGAGGTTGTAGCGGCCATCACGGCTCCAGCGCGACAGCCCCAGCGCCAGGGCCGACTCGCCGCGATAGGTGGCCGTGCCGAAGTTCAGCGTGACCTTGCCCGGCAGGTTGGGCGTGACCTGCACCAGCGCGGCGGAGGCCGCGATGCCGCGGTTGATCTGCCGGGACATGTGCGATGTCTGAACGCCCATGGCCTGCTCCATCGCCTCCACGCGCTGGTCGGTATAGCGGTTCACCGATGCCATCTGCTCCTGCAGCTGTGCGACGTTGACCGCGTCGGTATCGGCGCTGCCGGCCGCCACATGGGCGATCTGCCGCTCGCTGCCGGCATGCCCGACCGACACGCTGTCGGCACGATCGGCGATGGCATCCGAGCCAAGCGCCACGCTGTTGTCCGCACGGCCCTGCGCGCCCGAGCCGGCGGCTACCGCGCCCTGCCCGTCGGCCACGGCCGGCGCGCCATCGGCCACCAACGCGTCGTTGCCGGTGGCGCCGTAGTACGGCATGTCGGCCGGGGCGGCGTCTGCCGGCTGCCCGTCCAGCAGGGTGACACGATCCTGCAAGCCGTCCAGCTCACGCCCGATGCGGTCGCCGATCACCGCCAGCTGGCCGCCATTGACCGCCTCGCGGCTGCCCCGCTGCACGCGGCCGTCGGCCACGTTCGCCAGCACGGTGCCGGCGGTCCCCGCGAAGGCGACCTGCGAGCGGTTGCTGCCGGCCACGTAGCCGACCGTTTCGTTCACCTGCCCGTCCTCGCCGACCAGCCCGGCCGACTTCAGCTGGCGCAGGTTGACGGCATCGGTATCGGCGCTGGCGTCGGCCACGTGGGTGATCTGGCGCTCGGCACCAGCACGCCCGATCGACACCGCGTTGGCGCGGTCGGCGACGCTGCCAGCGCCCAGCGCAACGGCGCTCTCGGCGGTGGCTTGGGCGCCCTGCCCCAGCGCGATGGCGCCCGCGCCGTCGGCTCGTGCCGAGGCACCGACGGCCAGCGCGCCGGCGGCATTGATCGAGGCATCGTCGCTGCCGTCACCGCGCCCGTCCACTTTGAGGTAGCGGCTGTCTTCGGGCTGCGCGGCCGACAGACCGTCCTGCAGCTGTGCCAGCGTCACCGCATCGGTGGCGTCGGTGGCAGCGGCCAACCCCTTCACCTGGCGCGCGCCCGCGGTGCCGGTCAGGTCGACCACGCTGCCGGCGCGGTCCGCGGCCACCGTGATGCGGCCGCTGGTGGCGTCCTGGCGGACCAGTCCCGCGTCGCCACCGTTCCAGGCATCGACCTGGCCCTGGATGTCCAGGATGTCGTCTTCGTGATCGGTGATGCGCAGGTCCAGGGCCTGCAACTGCCCGTCCACCGCGCCCAGCGCAGCCCCTGCATTGTCGTAGCGCCCGCCCTGCACGACATAGGTCGGGCCGGTGACGTTGCCGGTGGCGACATCGATCTGCGCGCCGCCGCCCAGCGCGGCCACCACGGCCTGCAACTGCTGGCGGTTGACCACATCGGTGGCGTCGGTGCCGTTGGCCACGTTGACCAGCTGGCGCATGCCGACCGCGCCGCCGCCCAGCGAGACGACCTGGTCCCGATCAGCGACCGAACCGGCGCCCAGTGCCACTGCACCCAGGCCACTGGCCTGCGCGCCGGCGCCAAGGGCGACGCCATTCTGCCCGGTCGCACGGGCGTCGGCACCCAGCGCCAGCGACTGCTGGCCACCCGCTTCGGCCCCGCTGCCCAGTGCGGCGCTGCCGGTGCCACCAGCGCTTGCGCGCGCGTCGATGACGCCCGCGTTCGCCTGGAAATAGCGCTGGGCCACGCCCACGGCGCTGCCCAGATCGACCAGGTCGGCGCGCTGCGCGCCATCCTGCGTCTCCAGCGCTTGCAGTGCGTCGCCGACGGTATGCACGGTGGTGCCGACCACGTGGAACTCCGGTGCGCGCAACGTGCCGTCTGCCGCCACGCCGGCACCTGCGCCCAGCGCAGCGGCTGCGCTGGCCACACGGGTATCGGCCTGGGCCTTGTTGATGGCCTGGTCGTCGGCAACCGCATCGGCCACGCCGGTCAGACGCCGGGCGCCGGTGGTACCGGCGAAACCAACAGCGCTGCCATCGCGATCAGCACCGACGGCGAGGTCGGCGCCGGGCATGGTCTGCTGCACCACGCCCAGGGTGCCCTGGCGGATCCGGGTATGCAGGTCGTTCACCGTCACGTCGAGGGAGGAGACGCCGTCATCAAGGGCGCTGAGCGCGCTGCCGATCGTGGTATGGGTGCCCCCCTGCGCAAGGGTGAAGTGCGGCGCCACCACGCTGCCGTCGGGCGACACGCTGCCGCCGGTCGCCTGCAGCAGGCCCTGCAGCTGCTGCAGGTTGACCACGTCATTGACCTGGCTGCCGTCAGCCAGTTGCGCGATGCCACGGCGCAGGGTCGTCGAACCCATCGCCACGGTGGCATTGCCGCGGCTGGCCGAGCCGGCCCCGATGGCCACACTGTTGGCATGCGTGGCACGGGCGCCTGCACCGATCGCCGCGGTGTACTGGCCCGTGGCAGTCGCCGCGCGCCCCAGGGCGATGCCGCGCTCACCGGTGGCCGCGGCCGCCGCGCCCAGGGCAGTCACCACGGTGCCGCTGCCATTGGCCTGGAAACCGATCGCGGTGGCATTCCACGTGCTGCGGGTGCTGGCGCCCAGGGAGGTCGCGCCGCTGGTGCCCGAGCCGTTCTGGCTGTCGGCGGCTGCGCCGTAACCGATCGAAACCGCATACGAGCCCGCGGCAACCGCGTTGCTGCCGAGCGCGACGGCGCTGTTGTTGGCGCCATTGCTGGCAGGGCGCGCAACGGCGTTGCTGCCGATGGCGATCATGTTGATGCCGTTGACGCTGGCAGCGCTGGCATTGCTGCCGGCGTTGACCACCAGCAGGCCGTCACTGGTAGTGGCCTGCGGCATGGCGCCGCGCGGTGCAACGCACGCCCCGTCGATAAGTTCGTACGGGGCGCTGCAGAGCGCCTCCTGGATCTCATGGGCGAGCGCGGTTGGCGCAACCACGGCCAGGAGCACGGCGGCTACGGCGGCACCCGCACGACGGCGACGGCCGCTGGCCAGTTCGGATGCGACTACCCACGTACCGGTAGCCACGTTCCAGACAACGCGATAGATGCAGTTCATGGTCGTTCTCCGAGGGCGCGGACGCCCGGTTGGGGGGTGCGGCAGGTCGCTCCCGCCATACCTGGATGCTAGGCAAGCGCCCCCCGGTGGCGTATCGGACGCGGCTTAAAGCGCGTCCGGCTACACCCGTGAAATGGTTGGGTATTCAGTTACTTGCTGGCGGGCGCGGCGGGTTCGCCGCGCCCGGGGCCCAGGCTCAGTCGCCCAGCACCACGCCGACGCCCATGCGGAAGATCGGCGTGTCGCCACGCGCCATCGAGGCGCCGCCGTTGACGTTCACGCGGCCGTTGTCGGTCCAGCGCGACACGCCGACGCCCATCGCCGTTTCGCTGCGGTAGTTGGCGAGGTTGGCGTTGATGGTGGTCTTGCCGGGCAGGTACGGGGTCATCGGCGCCAATGCTGCCGCCGCGGCGATGCCCCGGTTGGCCTGGCGGTTGACCTGGTCCAGGCGCCGCTCCATCCCGGTCCAGGCATCCTGTACCCGATCATCGGCATAAGCGTTGGCGTCGTGCACGCCCTGCTGGAGCTGGCCGACATTGACGGCATCGGTCGCCTGCACGCCAGCGGCCACGTTGGTGATCTGGCGCTCGCCCCCTTCCCGGCCGACCGAAACGCTGTTTTGGCGATCGGCCACCGAGCCGGCGCCCAGCGCAACGCTGTCGTCCGCCACAGCCTGTGCGCCAGCACCGGCCGCCACGCTGCCCTGGCCGATTGCCTGGGCCGGGTTGTCCCCGGTCTGGTCGCCCGGCTGCGGATTGGCACCGTAGTAAGGCGGATTGCCGCCATTGCCACCGCCGGCATCGCCCGCTTCCAGCGCGCCCACACGGCCGTCCAGGTCGCTGATGCGGCCCTGCAACTGGTCACGCAGGGCGGCCAGCTGGCCCCCGTTCACGGCCTCACGGCTGCCGGCGCCCACGCGACCATCGGCCACGTTTGACAGCACCGTGCCCTGGGCACCGGCGAAGGTGACTTGGGCGCGCTGGCTTCCCGCATCGTAGGTCACGGCATCGAGCATCTGGCCACCGTCGCCGACCAGACCTGCGGCCTTCAGCTGGCGCAGGTTCACCGCATCGGTGTCTTCACTGCCGTCGGCCACATGGGTGATCTGGCGCTCGGCACCGGCTGCACCCACCGAGACGCTGTTGGCACGCTCGGCGATGGCGCCAGCGCCCAGCGCCACACTGTTGTCACCCAGCGCGACCGCATCCTTGCCCAGCGCCACGCTGGACGCCCCATCGGCCTGCGCGGAGGCACCGACGGCCGTCGCGCCCCGGCCACTTGCCCGCGCATCGTCACTGCCATCACCGGCACCGTCCACGCGCACGTAGCGGTTGCCGGTGGCGCGCAGGTCATCAACGGCCGAGGTCAGCTGGCCCAGGTTGACTGCATCGCTGGCGCTGCTGCCGGCGGCCACGCCCTTGAGCTGGCGCGGGCCATCGGTGCCGGCCAGGTCCACCACGGTCCCGCCGGTGCCTGCACCGATGGTGATGGCGGCGTCTGCGGCGGACTGCCGGACCAGGCCGGCTTCGCCATTGCCCAGTTCCACCAGGTCCTGGCGCAGCTGGGTGATATCGCCTTCGTTGCGGGTCACCCGGCCATCGATCACGGTCAGGCCGCCATCCACCGAGGACAGTGCGTCGCCCACGTTGTCGAACGTCTGGCCCTGCACGTTGTACTGCGGACCGGTCACGACACCGGTCAGTGCATTGTGGGCCGCCCCGCCGCCCAGGCCATCGATCACGGGGCGCAGCTGCTGCACCGTGATCGCGTCGGTGGCCTCGGTGCCGTTGGCCACGTTGACGACCTGGCGGGTGCCGTTGCCGCCCATGCCCCAGCCGACGGACACGACATTGTCGCGGTCTGCTTCGGCGTCGGTGCCCAATGCGACCGAGTTTTCGCCGCTGGCGCGGGCGTTGGCACCCAGCGCGATCGCCCCTGCGCCGGTGCTCGCCCGCGCGCCCTGGCCGATGGCCACCCCATGGCGGACGTTCGCGGCGGCACTGGCGCCCACCGCGACGCTGCCCTGCCCGGTCGCCGCGGCGTCGTCGCCGGTCCCGGCGCCGTCGGCCTTGAAATAGCGGCTGCCTTCTTCCAGGGCATCGCGCAGGTCGGCCAGGCCCTGGCCGGTGCTGCCAAGGCGACCGTCCAGTGCGGTCAGTGCGTCGCCCACGTTGGCATGCTGGCTGCCGCCCACGGTGTAGCTGGGCGCGCTGATGCGGCCCTGCGCATCGGCACTGCTGCCGCCGCCCAGCGCATCGGCCATGGAGGCCGACGCGGCCTGCAGCTGGCCCAGCGTCACCGCTTCGTCAGCCGCGGTGGCATCGGCGACCCCGGTCAGGCGCCGGGCGCCGGTCGTGCCGGTGAAGGTCACGGCAGCACCGTCGGTGCTGGCACCCACGGTGAGGTCGGAACCCGGCGCGGCCTGCTGCACCAGGCCCACGGTGCCGTTGTCCAGCGAGGTGCTCAACTGGTTCAGGGTGGTGGTGGTGCTGGTCAAGCCATCGTCCAGCGCTTCCAGCGCCCCGCCCACGGTGGTGTGGGTGCCGCCATGGGCCAGCACGTAGCTGGGCGCGGTGATGCTGCCATCGGCAGCCACGTCGGCGCCGCCGCCCAGCGCCTGCACGCCAGCGCGCAACTGCTGGACGATCACCGCATCGTTGGCCTGGGTGCCGGCGGCAACGTTGACGACCTGGCGGCGCAGGGTGCTGCTGCCGACCGAGACGGTGTTTTCACGGCTGGCAACCGCCGTGCGGCCGATCGCCACCGAACCTGCGGCGGTAGCCTGGGAGGAGCCGCCGAGGGCGATGGCGCCTTCGCCACTGGCGTTGGCATTGTCGCCCATCGCCACACCCTCTCGCGCAGTGCTGCGGGCAGCCCGTCC
This sequence comes from Stenotrophomonas sp., assembly GCF_036662295.1. Classification (GTDB taxonomy): domain Bacteria; phylum Pseudomonadota; class Gammaproteobacteria; order Xanthomonadales; family Xanthomonadaceae; genus Stenotrophomonas. The sequence continues at coordinate 40,111 of NZ_JAVWXA010000005.1, read as the reverse complement.
GACGGCGCTCGCACCGTCGCCGCTTGCGCTGGCGTTGTAGCCCACGGCCACGCTGTTCCAGCCCGCGGCGCTGGCGTTGGCGCCGACCGCCAGCGACCCGGCCGCGCCCTGCGCGTTCTGGCTGCTGGCGCTGGCCCCCATGCCGATGGCCACCGCGTTGTTGCCCTGGGTGGTCGCGTTGGCGCCCCAGGGCGATGGCATTGTCGGCATTGCCGTCCGCATCGGCCAGGGCGCGTGCATTGTTGCCGATGGCAATGGCGCCGATCCCGGCGGCCGTGGCAGCGGTGCCCGAGCCATTCACCTTGACGTACTGGTCATCCACCGCAGCCTGCACCCCGATGGTGCGGGCCAGGGGGGCGGTGTCGACGTTTGCGTCGGCATCGATGGCCACGCAACGGCCCTGCGCATCGCGCACGCCCGTCTGGTCGGTGGGGAGCTCACAACGCGCCGGTTCGGCGTCGGCCGCCCACAGCGGCAGGGCCAACATCAGCAGGCCAGCGGCGGCCAGGCCGCGGGCAGCGCGGCGGCAACCCTGCTTGGTGCGGCCGGTGGCCAGTTCCGAAGCGACCACCCACTTGCCGATGGCCGCGTTCCACACAATCCGGTAAATGCTGTTCATGATTCTCTCCGTAGGCGATGTGCCTGCTTTGTCGGGCGGGTCGAAGGCGGCCGATGCCGCGTCTACGGACAAATGCTAGAAAGCAGTGGCCCCGTGCCGAATCGGACCGGGCCTAAATGGCATCTGGGATGGCGGCGAAATGCCCGCCGTTCATGCGCCTGACTCAGTTGTAGGTCATCGAGACCGTGATCGGCCGGTTGACGGTGCCGGCGGCCACCGTGGCCGCGCTCTGCACGAAGCGCACGCGAAAGGCGTGGGTGCCGGCGGCCGTGGTCATCTGGGCCAGGCCGCCGGGCGCCAGTCGGGTGCCGGTGGCGGTCCGCTGCAGTTCGATGCCGATCCCGGCCACGCCCTGGAACAGCGTCGCATCGGCGCCGTCGGCAGTGCCGGCAAAGCGCAGGCCGACCCGGCTCACCAGCGGGTCGCACTGGCTGACCACCACCGAGACCGCCTGGAAGGGCGTGGTGAAGGCGCCGGTGAACTGGGTGGCCTGGTAGGTGCCCAGGTCCACGTCGGCGACGGCAATGCGGCACACGCCAGGCAGGATGGTGCCGGTGACGTTGAAGTTGGTCGTGGTCGTGGTCTGTGCCGATGCGGTGGGGGGCATCAGGAAAATCGCGGCCAGCGCAAGGCCGGGGATCGACAGGTGCATGGACATTCTCAGTTATAGGTCAGGGACACCGTGATCGGGCGCTGGATGCGCCCGGCGGCGACCGGGGTGGCCGATTGCAGCAGGCGCGCACGGAACGGATACGTGCCTTCGGCGGAGGCGTAGTGGGTACTGCTTCCAGGCGGGAGCGGCACGTTCAACGAGCCGACTACGCGCACAAGCTCCACGCCTACGCCTGGCACGCCCTGGAAGAGCGCTCCGTTGTCGGTATCGGCGCTTCCGTCAAAGGCCATGGTCACCCGGCGCACCAAGGGATCGCAGTCGCTGACGGTGCCGCTGAAGTCGATGTAGGCGGTACCGTAGCTGCCGGTGAACAGGTTCGCCTGATGCGAACCCAGGTCCACGTCTGGAAAGGCAACGCGGCATGCACCCGGCAGGATCTCGCCGGATACGGTGAACGGCTGGGTGTCCTGGGCATAGGCGGGGGCCACCGCCAAGGACAACAGCAGCAAGCGTGCAATGGAATGCATGGGGGGGTCTCAGTTGTAGGTAACCTGCACGGTGACCGGCGCGCGGAGGGTGCCGGCCGAGACCGTGCCGGTGCGGACCAGGCGTGCGTACAGCAGGTGGCCAGCTGCGGGCGTTCCGCTGGTGAGCCAGTCGAACCCGGCCTGGTTGGGGGCCAGCGTCTGCTGGGCCGGGGTGTACAGCCACACCGCCAGCCCGCGTACACCGCCGGCAGCGGGGATGGCGAAGTAGCGTGGGTCGCTGCCGTCGGCAGCACCGGCCATGCGGATGTGCAGAACCCGCAGGTCGCTGCCGCAGCCGCTGCGGCTCAAGGTGAAGCCGACCGCCGGCGACTGCGGGTTGGCGGTGAAATAAGGCGCATCGAAGGTGCCCACGTCGACATCGGCGACGCTGATCTGGCAGGTGCCCGGCTGGAAGCGGCCGGTGAAACGCAAGGTCAGGTCGGCCGCCTGCGATGTCAATGGCAGCAGCAGGTTGAGCGCAGCCAGCAACAGCACGACACGCATCTCAGTTGTACTCCAGGGTGATGGTGGCCGCGCCATTGGCCTGCCCGGAGGATGCGGCCGCGGCCAGCCGGTAATAGCGTGCCCGCAACATGATCGTGTACTGCGCGTTGTTAACCTCGGTCAGGTTCAGGCCGGCATCGCGCATGGCGTTGAAGCCCACCGAGTCGTCGGCCTGCGTTCCGATCTGGATGCCGATGCCGGTTGCGGTCATGTTGATGCCGTCGTCCTGCAGGGCCATGACCGAGCGGGTGCGGTCGGCCACGGCGGTGACCGGGTCAACGCGGTAACGGATACGGTTGTCCACCCGCCCGTTGGCGGTCTGTACCGTGCCGGTGGTCAGGTGGCCGCGGTAGCGACCGAAGAACGCGGGGCAGTTGCGCAGGACCACGGCCACGTCGACCCAGCCGGTGGCGGTGCCCACCGTGGGAATCTCGCTCATCTGGTGGATGCCCATGTCCACCGGCACATCGCTGGCGCTGCACGTGCGCGAAACAATGTTCAGGCTGCCCTGTACGCGCCCGCTCCACAGCAG
>NZ_JAVWXA010000005.1:0-37306 GCF_036662295.1 Stenotrophomonas sp. | reverse complement strand
GCACGCTCTGGTTTGCGCCCGTCATGCGGTACTCGAACTGGGGCAGGCTGGCGCTGGTCACCGTGCCGGGGCTGATCGGCCCGATCTTGATCAGGCTCACGTCGTAGGATTGCACCGGCGATAGCAGGAACGCTGCCGGAGGCGGCAGGTTGGTCTCGCCGTCGGAGACGATCGGAAACCCCCGGCCGCTGAACCACACCGCGACACCGACGCCGGGAACGTTGGTTTCGTAGACCGTGCCGTAACTGGGGTGCACATAGCTGGACGCGCGATACGGCAGCACGGTGTACTGGCGGATGCGATCGACCCGCCCCGGCCCACAGATGATCTGGTTGGTCGGGCCGGCGTAATATGTTGCACGGAAGATCTCAGTGCCCACGGCGACGTCTGGACCGACGGTGATCGAGCCATTGAGGTTGGCGATGTTGGTCAGGGGCCGGTCGCCGTCCACCAGCCGACAGTTCTGCGCCCAGGCGGTCGCGCTGGTCGCCAGCAGCAGCGCCAGCGCTCCGAGGGCGATCCGCATCATCGGGATCATGGTGCTTTCTCCAAGGTGGCTGGGTGCGTCGCCGTGCCTGCTTCTGCGTGCATCGCGGCGGCCATGCGGCAGCGCGCCTCCAGTACGGTGTAGCTGTCGTTCGCGCGCGAGATCGGCACGTCGATCTGCATCACGCATTGCTCGTCGCTGCCCTGGCCCCATTGCACCTGCACCGGGCCGGAAGCCTGCAGGCCGGCGAGCAGCAGGCGGCTGCCCTGCCCCACGACGCCCACGCTGGAACCTTGGGCGTCCGTCGCCTCCGCGCCGAACGGCAAGGGCCGTCCGTCGTCGGTTCGCGCATCGACCATCAATCCATGACTGGTGCGTGTGCTGTAGGAAAGTCGCACCAGCGCGCCGGCGCGCGGTGCCACGCTGCGTGCGGTTTCCATCAGCTCCACCCCGAAGCCGGTGCCTTTGGGGTCGATGGAAAGCGTGTTCAATTGATACGGCGTCAGGAAAGGGACCACGGCATAGCCACGCCTGTCCAGGCGCGCACCGCCCCCATTCTCCACACGGGCGCCGGCCGCGCCCGCGGCATGGACAAGCGCGGCCGTTTCACCCAGCGGCGGGGACAGGGTCAGCCCGTCGGCATGCACGACCAGGCCACCGGCGGCGCCCATGCCCAACTGGGTGTAACGGCTGCCGTTGCTGATGCTGGCGGCCCACTGGCCACGGGCGCCGCGGTAGCCGGCGTTGAGATCGACGCTGTTGCTGCCCGCGATGCGCGACAGCGTGGCACCGTAGCTGAAACGGTCGTCCAGTGAGGAAATGCCGTTGGTCGACAATTGCGTGGCAGGTTCGCCAGTGCGGCTGCGGGTGTGCATCAGGTTGCCCAGCGGCGCACGCGGCGAGCTGCCCAACGGCAGCGACACCATCAACATCAGCCGGTTATCCACCCGTGCGTCCTGGGCCCGGACCACCGGTCCCGCATCGCCGGGAATGGTGTCCTGCAGGTAGCTTCGACTGAAGTCGATCGAATCGCGGGTGCGCTGGAAGTTGACGCTGTAGCTCAAGGCCTTCCACTGGTTGCTGTAGCCGACGCCAAGGTCGAGCTGGCGGCCAGGCGCGTTCCAGAAATCGCGGCGGGTGCCGATCACAAACAGCTGCCCGCCGCGTTCACCCAACTGTTGGTTCATGCTCAGGTCCATGCGGTTGCGTTGGCGAGCGACGGCGTCGATGCCCCAATCCCGTGCGTGGGCGTCGCGCAGCGAGGCCCAGTCGCGCAGGCTCACGTAGTCACGGGTGGCGTAGCGGTAGGCGGCCACGGCGAACGCGGTGCCGGTCTGCACCACGTTGCGGTTGTAAGCGAGCCTGACGCTGCTGCCGCCCATCGACGGCAGGCCCCGCAAGGCGGTTCGGGCCAGCGACACATCTGCGGCGACCGCGCCCAGGGAGGTGTTGATCGCGGCCCCGGCCAGGGCCGCGCGGTAGCCTTGGCCGGCGGCGATGCCGCCGTAGGTGCTGAGGGCGTTGGTCAGGCCGCGCTGGTACTGCCCCTGCAACAGCAGGGGCGCTGAAAGCAGGTTGCTTTCATCAACGCGTCCGGCCGACATGCTCCAACGCTGCTCACCCGGGCGCAGCAGCTGCGGCACCGCCGAATATGGCACGGTGAAGCGGCGCGAGCGACCGTCCGCCTCGCGCACTTCCACCTCCAGGTCACCGGCATACCCGGTGGGATACAGGTCGTCCAGTTCGAACGGCCCGGGCGCGACGCTGGCCTCATGCAGCACGCTGCCGCGCTGGCGCACGATCACCCGCGCGTTGGTCTCGGCCACGCCGCGGATCACCGGCGCGAAACCGCGCCGGGACTGCGGCAACATGCGGTCATCGCTGCCCAGCCGGGCACCGCGCAGGCGCACGCCTTCGAACATGTCGCCAGGGGTGTCGGTATCACCCAGCACCAGCTGCGCTTTCCACGCCACGATGTCGTGCTGCAGGTACGCCGCGGTGGCGCGATAGCGCTGCGGCTGGCTGCCGCCGAGGGTCATTGCACCTTGGTGCACCAGTTGCCAGCCGGCTACCCGGCCGGTGGCGTTGAGGCCCACGAAGCCCGAATAGCGAGCCGCGCCACCGTTGTTGGAGTGGTATGCATTGGCGTTGTAGCTCAGGGCAAACGCCGGCACGCCCGCATCCCACTGACCGGGGTCTACGTAGCCGCGTGCTTCGCTGCGCAGATACAACTGGGGCACCTGTAGATCCAGGGTCTGGTTGCCCGGATCGAAGACGGCCGTCGCACCGGGGACCACCTCCCCCAGGGGGCTGCAGAACAGCGCCTCTGGCCACGGCAGCGCCGGCTGACGGTCTGCGGCGGCCAGCAGGCGATCCGGCGCAACGCCGTAGGCTTGGAGGCGTTCAGGTTCCAGACAAAGCTGCGAAGTGCCCGCCACGTCGCGGAAGATGATGTCGGTGCGGGCCTGCCACTGTCCATTCAGGCGAACATCGCCACGGTAGGTGCCCGGCGCGACATAGTCCGCCTGGGCGAAGCGTGCCAGGTCCAGGCGAGCCGAGGCGCCGGCCGGCAGAAAGGCCGCGTCGAACACGACCGGCGCTTCGACGTCGGCATCGGCATGGGTATCCGCATCAGCGGCGGCGGCCACCAGGCGGGTGAACAGCAGCATCGCCACCAGCGTCGGCAGCCGGGCACGCAGCAGGCGGCAGGCGCGGTTGCCCGGCGCCCGGGTCGTGGCGTTCATCAGATGTCTCCGCTGTGTCGGGAAGGGGCGCGTACCGGGCACGCGCCGCGCTCAGGGCTGCAAGGCGACCTGGGTGGGGACCAGCGCACCGAAGTCGTTGATGACGGTGATCGCGCCCTTCAACTCGCCCGATGGCCGGGTGCTGAGGCCCTCCAGCTGGAAGTCGGCCTGTGCGAACGGTGCCACCATGCCGCCGCCCTGCATGCCCATTTCAGTGCCGTTGGCCGACAGACCGACACTGGCAAAATTGACGTGGTATGGCGTGGGGTTGTCCGCGCGCATCACCAGGCCGCCAGACGCGGCGTGCAGCGACCATCGCAGTTTCTGGTGCGCGAGCACCGGCTCGCCGGCCAGGGTCGGCGGGCGGTAGAACACCTTGATCCGGGTACGGAAGGCGAACTGCAGGATGTTGGCAGCGCTGCCGCCGGCCTTGGGCGGGATCTCCAGCATGTTCAGCCAGTACAGCGTTTCGCGATCGGCGGGCAAGGTGGCACCGGTGAACAGGATGCGCGCGGTCTGCTGCTTCTTCGGGTCCAGGCGGAACACCGGTGGCGTGACCGCAAACGGGGCCCTTGCCGAATCGGGCGTGGACTGGTCGTCACCGTCATCCAGCCACACCTGGACGAGCGCGGCGCGCTCGCCTTCGTTCATGAATTTGAGCGTGACTTCCTTGTCCTGCGCCGGATAGACGACACGGGTGCCGCCGATCACCACCGACGCGTCGGCCACACGGGGCAGCAGCGCGGCGAGGGCGATCACGCCGACTTGAAGCAGGTGGTTGAAGGAAAACATGGGTCACCTCATGGATGGCGCCGCACACGGGGCCGCCGGCATCAGCCGACAGCCCCACGCGGCATCAGTTGTAGACAACCTTGTAGTTGACATAGGACTGCACGAAACCGGGCGCGGCCGCGCCGTTGACGGCGACGTACTGGCTGGCCATGTCGATCACGGCGGTGTTGTTGGTGATGGTCACCGGATCGGTCTTGAACGACGGATCGCGCAGGTCCACAACGGCGTTCTTGTAGAGCACCTGGATCTGAGTGTTGACTGCCGGCGCGTTGGCTTCCTGGTTGCGCAGGTTGCCGTTGCCCGCGTCCACCTGGCCGGCAGTCGGGTCGAAGTACAACTCGGCGATCTTGCCGTCCTGGCAGGTGCCCTGCCCCGGCCCGCCGATGACCAGCTGGAACGGGTGCAGGCCGGCGATATCGCCGGCGGCGGCCAGCTGGTTCGCCTGGACCGGGTCCATCGGCACGGTGATGTTGGTGGTGCCGATGGCGCCTGCGCCACCGGAAATGGTGCAGGTCAGGTCGGTCACTTCGCCAGTGAACTCGATGACGCCCGAGCCATAGGATTGGGCATGGGCGGCGCCAGCGGCCAGCAGCAGGGTTGCAGCGGAAGCAATCGAGATGCGCTTCATGATGTTGGATTCTTCTTCACAGGGGGATCCGCGCAAGGCGGCAGAAAGACCCCGCCGCCGGGGAGGACGGCGGGGCCGGGGACGGGTTGGAAGACGTGGGGAGCGGCATCCTTCCCGGCGGGCCGTTTCAGCGACCTGCGGGAGGGATACTAGGAATCCGGGCCGAACGCCTCCATCGGACCGGGCCGATATTGCAGGTGCGCGTGCAGTGGCGGCCTGCCGGCGGCTTACGCGCCGCCGATGTCCCGGTCGGCCGGTGCTTGCCGCTCCCACTGCCGGCGCAACTGGCTGCGTCGGCCCGGCGAGGCAAACAGGTAGTGATTCAGGCATTCGAGGAAGCGGGCCTGCACGGTGGCCGGCAGCCGGGTGAAGTGCAGCAGCAGGGCAGTCAAACGCGGGTCGTCTTGAGCGGGCACAGCATCACCGCAGCCAGGGGGATGCCCTCGAGCCTAGGCATGCAGGCGGGCGCGTCCATCGGACCGGTCTGCAATCAGTCCTCGGCGTCTTCACCACCGGCGCCGGCCCGTGCATTCTGTGACGCCTGCACGAGGCCATGGGTCAGCGCGTACTCGAAGATCTCCGCGTCGCGATGCAACCCGAGCTTGCGCATCGCCGCCACTTTCTGCGTGCTGATCGTCTTGCGGCTGCGCCCCACGCGGTCGGCAATCTGCTTCACGCCCAGCCCTTCGGCGAACATCCGCAGCACTTCCGATTCCCGCTTGGACAACGGCTCGCCGGGTTGCGCATCGTCCTGCGCGGTCTCCTCGGCCATCAGTCGCGCCACCTCGGCCGAGATGAACGCCTCGCCGCGGCTGGCGGCATGCACGGCCGGCACGAGCTGTTCCAGCGGGTCGCTTTTGCTGACGATGCACGCTACCCCGGCATGCTGTATCGAGCGCAGCACGATGGGGCTCTCCATGCCGGTCAACACCACCAGACGCAGGGCCGGAAAGCGACGCTGCAGGAAGCGCAGCAGCGTCACGCCGTCGCCATAACGGCCGTTGGGCATCGAAAAGTCGCAGACCGCCACGTCCACAGGCGTGCGCGTGAGCAGGTCCACCAGCTCGGTGGAGTCGCGCACCAGCCCGGCGATGGCCAGCGTGGGCACGGCCCTCAGCAGGTGCTCCATGCCGGCCAGGAGCACCGGGTGGTCATCGGCAACGACGATGTTCAAAGGCATGTGAGGTTCCTCGTGTCATGATGTCCTGCACGGCCTGCTGCAAGGCCGGCGGCTGGCTTATAGTGATGCGCGCGATCCGCGGCGATCTTCGTCGGTCCATCCAGCAGGATTTCCCCATGTCCCATCCGATCATCCGCGTTGCCATCGCCGACGACCATCCGGTCATCCGCATGGGCGTCGAAGCTGCCATCGACCAGACCCCTACCCTGTCCTGCATCGGCGCGGTGGGCGATTCGTCCGCCCTGGTCGCGCTTCTGAACCAGTCCGAGTGCGACGTGGTGGTCACCGACTACGCGATGCCGGGCGGCGCGTTTGGTGACGGTCTGCAGCTGCTTGAGTACCTGCGCACGCATTTTCCGCACCTGCGCCTGATCGTGATGACCGGGCTGGACCAGCCGGCGATGATCCAGGCCCTGCACGCCAGTGGCATCGACCACATCCTGAGCAAGGCCGACGATGCCAGCCACGTCCCGGCGGCTGTCGCCGCGGCATGGGCCAACCGCCGTTACCTGTCGCCGTCGATCGCCCAGTTGCTGCCTGCCCGGGGGGCGCCGCGCGCCATTGCTTCGCTGTCGCCGCGCGAACAGGAGGTATTGGCCCTGTTCGTGTCCGGATTGAGTGTCAACGAGATCGCCGCGCGGCTGGACCGGCGCAAGCAGACGATCAGCAGCCAGAAGACGGCCGGGATGGCCAAGCTCGGCATCGAGAAGGACGCGGACCTGTTCAAGTTCGCCAGCGAACTGGGGCTGCGCGGCCCCCGGCCGGACACCGAGTAGCGACAGTCGCTTCACGCGTCCTCCTGCAGGCCGCTGCGGTAGGCCTCGATCAGCGCGTGCAGATCCGACAGCAAGGCCGTGCGCTGCGCCTGCGGCAGCACCTGGCCGTCGCGCAGGTGCCGCTCGGCATCACCAAAGCGCGCGCCCAGTGCCTGCTCGCCCATCATCAGCAGCACGCCTTTGAGCGCATGCACCTGTGACAGCAAGCCCGCGGCGTCGCCGCTCTCGCTGGCTGCCTGCATCTGTGCCAGGTCGCGGATACCGCTCTCCACGAACAGGGCGCGCAGTTTGTGCGGCTTGCCCTGCCCTGCGGGGGACATCGATGCGCGGGGTGGCCGAGGTGCGGCCGGCAGTGCCGGAAGATAGCGGTCCAGCATGGTCGACAGCCGGGCCAGGTCCAGCGGCTTGAGGAGCAGGTCGTCGATGCCTGCCGCCCGGCAGCGCTCCCGCTCGCTGGCCAGTGCGGTGGCGGTCACCGCGAGGATGGGCAGTGTCTCCCCGCGTTCGCGCAGCGCCCGTGCCAGCTGGTAGCCGTCGAGCACCGGCATGTTGATGTCGGTCATCACGATATCCCACGTCGCTGCCTGCCAGGCGTTCAACGCCACCTGCCCGTTCTCTGCCGCATCGACCTGGCAGTCCAGTTCCTCCAGTTGCTGCTGGATCAACTCGCGATTGACCGCGTTGTCCTCCACCAACAGGACCCGTCCCCGCGCCTGGCTCGCCCTGATCCTCCGCGCGTCGATGTGGGCCGCCACCGGCATCCAGTCGCCGCGCAGCGCCTGCAGCAGGGCCGGGCTGGCATAGCAGGAAACATGCACCGCATCATCACGCTGCTCAGGCGACAGCGGCCCCCTGGGATAGGCGCGCACCACGCGGGCGTAACCGGGCAGCAGCGCCTGCTCTTCTTCATCGGTCCAGGCACGGCGCTCGCCGAAGATCAGCAGCACCGCGCCCATGGCACCTGCGGCCGGCGGCCGCTCAAGCACCGTCACCTCCGCCCCCCAGCGCTGCAGCAGGTGCCCGATCTCCTGCCGCCACTCCAGCGCCGAGGACAACAGGGCGATGGGGCAGCCGGCCAGAGGGCGGACGGGGATCGCCTCAGGGCTGGCGGCCTGCACCGGTACGTCGAGGGTGAACACGCTGCCCACGCCCAGGGTGCTCTGCACCTGGATGCGCCCACCCAGCAGTTGCGCCAGCTGCTGGCACAACGCCAGGCCCAGTCCGCTGCCGCCATAGCGCCTGGAGACGCTTGCATCGCCCTGCTGGAAAGGGCGGAACAGCGTGCCCACCTGTTGTTCGGACAGCCCGATGCCGGAGTCCACGACCTGCAGGCGCAGCGGTGTTGCCTGCCCTGCCCCGGCACCCTGCTCGGCGCGCACGGTGATGCGTCCGGACGCGGTGAACTTGACGGCGTTGCTGAGCAGGTTGTTGAGGATCTGGCGGATGCGGTGGACATCGCCGATGAAGACCTCGTCCAGCGCCGGATCGATGGCGAAATACAGCTTCACGTCCTTGCGCTGTGCGTCCGGCGCATAAAGCAGCGCCGCCTGTTCGATCAGCGGGCGCAGCGCGAACGGTAGCGGCTCGATGTCCAGCTGGCCCGCTTCGATCTTGGAGAAGTCCAGCACGTCGCTGATGATGGCCATCAGCGAATCGGCGGACAGTCGGATCCGCTGCAGCCGCTCCTGCTGGTCCGGCTGCAGGGGCGAGCGCGCCAGCAGCTCGAGATGCCCCAGCACCCCGTTGAGGGGCGTGCGGATCTCATGGCTCATCATGGCCACGAACGCGGTCTTGGCACGGCTGGCGGCCTCGGCCGCTTCGCGCGCACGCTCCGAATCCTGCCGGGCCTGCTGCAGCGTGCGCTGCAGTTCCACCTGCGCGGTGGCATCGCGCATCGCGCAGACCCACACCGCCTGGTCCTGGTAGGTGGCTGCGGCAAGGGCGACCTGCAGCTGGCGGGCATCGTCGGTGCCGGCATCCAGCGCCCAGTTGAATTCACCGCCGCCGGCGGGCAGGCCGCGCGCGTGCGCCACCAGCTGGGCGTAGAGCTCGGGCACGGCGGCGTGCACGGCGGGCTCCTCCACCAGCTCGCGCGCCACCTGGTTCTGCAGCAGCGCAGCGCCGTCATCCCGGCGCAGCAGCGCCAGGCCCACCGGGGCGGTGCCGATGATGGCCTGGCTCAGCGCCTCGCTTTCGTACACCCGGGATGCATCGGCCAGTGCAGGCGCGAACACGCGGCGATCCATCCGCCACAGCAACAGCCACAGCGCCGCCAGGATCAGCAGTGCGGTGAACACGCGCAGCAGGATGGCCGGGGCCTGGTCGCGCCACAGGTCCGCCCAGCCATACAGGTGGGTGAGGTGCCAGTCCACACCGGGCAACGAACCACTCAGCATGAAGCGGCCGTCGTGGTAATGACGCAGCCCGGTGGCCCGTCGCGCGTCTTCGAGCACCGGGGCCAGCGCCGCGGGTGATTCGCCGAGCGGGCCACCGGCCAGCACCACCCGCCCATCGCCGGTGGTCACCACGTAGTTGCCCGGATCGCTCGCCTCCAGTCGCTCCTTCAGGTTGTCGATGGGCTCGAACACCACGCGGCGGAAGTACGGCACGTCCGCGCGCGCCATGGTCATCACCCCGATCAGCGAAGTCTGGCCGTTGAGCGGGTTGTCCCCGAGGAAGGACACCAACCGCCGGCCCTGCGCAGCACTCACCACCGGGCCCGGGGCGGGCACCTGGCCGCGCACGGCCGTCTCCATCGCCATCAGCGCCTCGAACGCCTGCGCGCGGGTGGCCACGCGCAGCGTCTGCAACAGCTGCGCCTCATCCACTACCCCGGCCACGGCCAGCAGCCGCCCGCTGGGCTCATAGGCGAACATGGCGATCGGCCCGTGGCTCTGCATGGCGGTGATGGTGGCAGCGGTGTAAGCCGAATATTCATGCAGCATGCCCAGGTAGGCTTCAAGCTCGGCGCCGGGCACCGGTCGGGCCGGATCGCCCAGCACCAGCCAGGGCACCGATGCGCGCCCGGCTGCCCGTACCACCGCCCGCTGTCCCTGCGCCTGGAAGGTGGCCAGCAACGGCGCACCCAGGCGCCTCAACTCATCCTGCTGGTCCACCCACAAGGCATCGTTGGCGTTGATGCTGGAGGCGTAGGCGCGGTCGCGCTGGAACAGGAAATAGTCCAGCGCGGACTGCCCCTGCTGGAAGGTCTGCTGCTCGCGCGCATGGAACGTGCCGATGCCGCCCACCAGGCTGGCCACCGCCGTCAACAGGATCAGCACGCTGATCAGGCCGCCGCCCCCGTACAGCAGGCGCCGCTGCATCCGGCGCAGGGCCTGGATCTGGTTGGCGAGGGGAGCAGGTGCGGCCGGATGCATGGCATTGCCCTTTGATGAAGTCGTGCGGTGGCGCCCGTGCATGAATCTAGTCCAAGCCCTTCCCGACCGCCAGCAGCCGAGGCGGGGCGTGGGCCGGGGCCAGCAGTGCCTGCAGCAATGACTCCCCCGAATAGCAGGATACGCGCCACATCCCGCCACGCCGCTGCGCCCGCAACGGGCCATTGGCGCTTACCCGGACCAGGCACCGCCCTTCGACGACGGCGGGCAACGCGTGCGTGCCGCGCTCGAACACGACCAGCGCCGCGTTCGCATCGCCTGCGTCCCGACCGAGTTGGTCCACATCGGCCACGGCCTGGACCTGGGCGCCCCAGGCCTGGAGGCGACGATGGAGTTCGTCGCGCCAGCCGGCCGCCGCCGAAGCCAGCACCACGCTGCGCCCGGCAAGCGGCAACGGCGCCACCCCGCTCACGCGCTCCACAGGCACGACGAAGGTGAACACGCTGCCCACTGCCGGCGTGCTGCGCGCCTGGATCTCCCCGCCCATGCGCTGGCACAGCTCGCGGCACAGGGAAAGGCCAAGGCCGGAGCCACCGAACCGGCTGATGATGCTGGCATCGGCCTGCACATAGGGTTGGAACAACCGCTCCAGTTGCAGCGGGCTCAGGCCGATGCCCGAGTCGGCCACTTCCACCTGCAGGGCATCGTTCCCTTCGCCGGCCTGCAGCCTGACCCGCAGCTCGATGCGCCCGGACAGGGTGAACTTGACCGCATTGCTGACCAGATTGCGCAGCACCTGCTCGATGCGCGCCTGCGGCCCGCGCACCTGGATCGGCACTGCCGGGTCCACCGACAGGTCCAGCACCAGTCCCTTGGCCTCGGCCAGCGGCGAGAACAGCACGGCCACCCGCTCGAGCAGCACGACGGGCTCGAACACTTCCGGTTGCAGGTCCAGCTTTCCCGATTCGGCACGGGAGAAATCGAGCACGTCGTTGATGATCTGCAGCAGCGCGTCGGCCGACTGGTTGATGCGGCGCAGGCGGGCCTGCTGGTCCTCATCAAGCGAGGACCGTCCCAGCAGTTCGAGATGGCCGAGGATGCCGTGCAGGGGCGTGCGGATCTCGTGGCTCATGGTCGCAAGGAAGGTGCCCTTGGCACGGCTCGCCGCCTCGGCGGCCTGGCGCGCCTGCGCCTGCTGCTGTTCCAGTTCCACCCGCGCGCTCAGGTCGCCCAGCGCGCAGAGCAGCACGTCGCGGCCCTGGTAGGTCGCCCCGACCGCGCCCACCAGCAGCTGCCGGGCGGGCGCGTTGTCGCTGGCCGGGATCGGCAACTCGAACTCCACCGCGGCACCGGCGGCGTCCGCGCCAGAGCCGCATTCCCCGGCAGCCTGCACCAGGTGGCGGTAGAGCGGGATCCCGCTGCGCTCGGCGCCGGCCGCATAGTCGCGCATCAGGTCGTTCTGCAGCACCGCGCTCGCATCACCGCGATCGATCAGGCACAGGCCCACCGGCGAAAGCTGGATGAGCGAGCGGCTGAGCTGCTCGCCCTGGTAGACGCGTGCGGCCCGCGCCAAGGTCGGCCCGAACACGCGCCAATGCAGCCAGGCGAGCAGCAGCCATAGCCCCAGCATCAGGCCGCCGCCCAGCAGCAGCGTGGCCAGGTACACGCGCCAGCCATCGCGGAGGATGTCCGCCGCGCAGTAGGTGCTGACCAGCAACCAGTCGGTTCCGGCGATCGGCAGCGCCTGGTAGAAGCGCAGGCCCTGGCGCGCGGCCAGCATGGCCTCGGCACGCGGCTCGCCACCCCGCAGGGTGCGCATCACCGCCGTCGGCGGCAGCGCGGTACCGGGTGTGCCGGCCACGGTGCGGCCGTCGGCGGTGATGACCATCGAAGCACCGTGATCGGTGGACGCCATCACGTGCGCCAACCGAGCGGTCGGCTCCAGCGTCACGAAGGTGCCGATCGCCCCTCGCCTGTCGTGTGCGACCAGACGTACGGCGATGGACGCCGCCCCGGTGAGCGGATGGTGTACCAGGGCCACCTGCATGGGGGCTTCGGTGGCAGGCACCCCGGCGCTGCCGCTGATGACCGGCGGCAAGGACAGCTGCTGCAGGCGCTGGAACAGTTGGGCGCGGTGCGACGCGCCGGTGGCAGCCAGCAAGCGCTGTTCGGTCAGGCCGTCGCCAAGGACCAGGAAGTGTCGGGTGGGGTCGAAGAAGAAGCCGGTGATGCCGGCCGCCGGCTCGACATCGGAAGCGCTCAACCGGCGGATCACCGACAGCGAATGGGCCAGCGTGAGATAGCGATCGAGCCGGGCAACCGGCCAGGCGTCGGTGCCAACGCCCAGCACCATGTGCGGCGCACTCTCCGGACCGGCCTCGACGATCATCCTTTGCCCGCCATCCAGATAGCGCTTGCGCTCGGCCAGGCGTGTGGCGGCATCGCTGTCGGGGCGATGCCGCCACGCGTACTCGGCCATGTTCAACATGCGCCGGTGTGCGGCATCGGCGGCCACCAGGTGCGCCTCCACGGCGGCATGACTGCGCTGCAGTGCCTCCATCCGTCGCGTCTGGAATCCGCTCGCCTGCAGCAACACCAGCGCCACCATCCCGGCGGCAATGGCCAGGCTGAGCAGGCACCCGCCCCCCAGCAGGACGCGACGCTGGTTGCGGCGCAGCGCGCTCACGTCGCAGTCCTCGTCGCCTGCAAGTGCGCGGGACAGCTGTAGGAAGGGGCGGAGGGGGGGCCAGTTCATGCGAGGGGAAGGAAACCCGGCGGCGACCAGAGGCGACGCGGCGTTTCCCGGGGTCCGGAAGCGGTGGGGGCAGATTCGGCGAGGCTATCCCCGCCTGCCTACCCCCCCAATAGGACTGGTCCGACTTCGCCTGGCGGTGGGCGCGCTGGACGGCCCGGTGGGCTCACCGCGCCACGCGGTGACGGATATGGCCCGGGTGGAGCGAGGGAGAGGGGCCGCCGGGTCTACTGCGGATTACCGGCCACATCACGCACGCGTCCGCGCGCTTCCCGCCCTCCCCTTGCCTCAGCGCTGGTTGCCCTTGAGGAACAACCAGGTGATCAACGTGGCATCGGGGCCCTTCGGGTCGGTAAACGGCAACCCGGACTGGCTGCCGCTCCAGGCGTGCCCCATCCCTTGCACCACGTAATGCTGGGCCAGCGTCCGGCCGCCGTACACATAGGTGTCCACCGTGTAGGCGCGGCCGCCGGGCACCTGCGCATGGACGGTGCTGGTGGGGACGTACTTCACCGAGTCGTTGTCCAGGCCGTCGTCGGCCAGGTCGTTGGTCTGCAGGAACTGGCGCACGGCCTGCTGCCCGTTCACCGGGTTGACGGTGGCATCGGCGGTGCCATGGAACACCAGCACCGGCAGCGGTCGCGGCGACGGCGAGCCGGCGCATTGCCAGGCCAGACGGCCGTTGCTGTCCGGTGAGTAGATGCTGCCGGCCACCAGGGCGTAGGCGCTGCCGGAGATCGTGGTCGCGCCCTTGTACATGCCGCCGGCATGGATGGCGCCTGCCGCGAACACGTCCGAGTAGCAGGCCAGCATGATCGAGGTCATCGCCCCGCCGGCGGAAATCCCGGTGACGTACACCCGGCGCGCATCCACGCTGTAGCCGGCCTTCACCGCGTCCACGATGCCGGCCAGGATCGAGGCCTCGCCGCTGCCGCGCGCCTGGTTGACCGGCAACTGCCAGTTCCAGCAGCGCGCCGGGTTGGACGTGACGTTCTGGCGCGGGTAGACCACGATGAAGCCTTCGGTATCGGCCACGTCGTTGAAGCCGGACGCCTCGCCCATCAGGTTGGGGCCGGTCACGCAGCCATGCAGCACCAGCAGCAGCGGCAATGGCCGGGTGTCCTCGTAGTCCGCCGGCACCCAGACCTGGTACTCGCGGCTGCCGAAGGCGTTGCCATACAGGCCGATGTCCCAATGCCCGGGCGTACCGGCGGCCAAGGCGCTGCCGGCGGCGACCAGCCAGGTGCACAACGGGAGCAGCAACGTCTTGATCGAAACGGTTCCAGATGTCATGACCAGATCCTCATGCGTGAGTCGTGGATGAAGGGGTACTGGACCTCGTTGACCGGCCTTCCCGAGGGTGCTGCGACGCCGCGCTCAAACCCAGCCGGTGGCGTAGTAGATGCCGATGACCACGAAGACCGCCGCGGTCTTGATGAGGGTCACGGCGAAGATGTCCTTGTAGGCCTGGCGGTGAGTGAGGCCGGTCACCATCAGCAGGGTGATGACCGCGCCGTTGTGCGGCAGGCTGTCCATGCCGCCGGAGGCCATCGCGGCGACGCGGTGCAGCACCTCCATCGGGATGCCGGCCGCCTGCGCGTTGGCGATGAAGGTGTCGGCCATCGCCGCCAGTGCCAGGCTCATCCCGCCCGATGCGGAGCCGGTCACGCCGGCCAGGCCGGTGACGGTGACCGCTTCGTGCAGCAGCGGGTCCTTGATCGCGCCCAGGGCGTTGGCCACCACCATGAAGCCAGGCAAGGCGGCGATCACCGCACCGAAGCCATACTCCGAGGCGGTGTTCATGGCGGCCAGCACCGCACCGCTGATCGCCGTGCGGGTGCTCTCGGCAAACCCGGTGACCACCGGGCGCCAGGCCAGTACCAGCACCGCGAAGATGCCGACCAGCAGCGCCCCCACCACAGCCCAGATCGCGCCGATCTTCGACACCTCCTGCACCACCGGCGCGGCATTCCCCATCACCGAGGGCACCAGGCTGTGCACGCTGCCATACCAGTGCGGCATGCCCAGGGTGAGCAGCTTGTTGGCGGCGAACACCAGCACCAACGGCAGGATGGCGATGCCGGCATGCGCCAGTTGCGGGCCGGTGAACGCCACCGGCTCGTTGACCAGCGTGGCCGGATCGCCGTAGCCCTCGCCGTTGCGCCAGGCGACGCGGCGGCGCCATTCCAGGTAGGCCATGCCGACGGCCAGCACGAACACGCTGCCCAGCGTGCCCAGCACCGGCGCGGCCCAGGTATCGGTGCCGAAGAAGGCAGTGGGGATGATGTTCTGGATCTGCGGCGTGCCCGGCAGCGCGTCCATGGTGAAGCTGAAGCCCCCCACCCCCAGCGTGGCCGGAATCAGGCGTTTGGGAATGTTGTTCTGGCGGAACATCTCCGCGGCAAACGGATACACCGCGAACACCACCACGAACAGCGACACCCCGCCATAGGTCAGCAGCCCCGACACCAGCACGATGGACAGCATCGCCCGCTGCGGCCCGAACAGCCGGATCGCCGCGCCGACGATCGACCGGGAAAAGCCGGAGATCTCGATCAGCTTGCCGAACACCGCACCGAGCAGGAACACCGGGAAGTACAGCTTGAGGAAGCCGACCATCCTGTCCATGAACACACCAGTGAACATGGGCGCCACTAGCGCCGGGTCGGTCAGCAGCACCGCACCGAGCGCGGCGACCGGGGCGAACAGGATCACGCTGTAGCCGCGGTAGGCCACCAGGATGAGGAAGCCCAGTGCGGCGAGGACGATCAGCAACGACATACGGCGCTTCCTGCTGGCGATGGGGCCAGTATCCGGATCTGGCCGCTGCTGCCGACTGGACCTAGGTCCACTCGCCGCCTTGCCGGTGCGCCGCTAGCCTAGGCTGCAGGGGTGGCAAAGGGCCATCCGCAACGGACATGCCCTGGGGAGGACGGAATGAAACGGAATTGTTTGAGCCTGATGATCGGCACGCTGCTGGCCACCGGTCCGGTGATGGCGCAGGACGCCGCCGGGACCGCGCCGCCGGCCGCCAAGGCCGCCTCGGCCACCAACCTGGACAGCATCATCGTGACCGCGCGCAAGCGCGAGGAAACCCTGCAGGAAGTGCCGGTCGCGGTCACCGCGTTCACCGCCGAAGCGCTGGACAAGATGAACGTGCAGGACATCGGCGACCTCGACGGACAGGTGCCCAACCTCACCATCTACGCCGCACGCGGGGCCAGCAGCACGGTCACCGCCTACATCCGTGGCATCGGCCAGTCCGACCCCACCTGGGGCGCCGACCCGGGCGTGGGCATCTACCTGGACGACGTCTACATCGCCCGGCCGCAGGGCGCGTTGCTGGACGTGTTCGACGTCTCGCGCATCGAGGTGCTGCGCGGCCCGCAGGGCACCCTGTACGGTAAGAACACCATTGGCGGGGCGATCAAGTACATCTCCCGGGGCCTGCCCACCCAGACCGAAGGGTTCGCACAGGTCACCGTGGGCAACTACAACCAACTGGATGCCAAGGCAGGCATCGGCGGGCCGCTGGGCGGGCCGGACAGCGGCCTGCGCGCCCGCGTGGCGGTGGCCAGCATGAATCGTGATGGCTTCGGCGAGAACACGTTCACCGGCCAGCCGGTCAGCGACAAGCAGATCAACGCCGCACGCCTGAACCTGGGTGCCTATGCCGGGGACGTGTTCGACGCGCAGTTCGCCCTGGACTGGATCGACGACCAGTCCGGCATGCGCGGCTCGAAGATGCTGGCGCCCAACCCGTTCACCCCGGCGTATCCGCCGATGGATGACCGCTACGACATCCGCTCGGGCATGCGCAACCTCAACAACGTGGAGACCAAGGGCGCCTCGGCCACGCTGAACTGGCGGCCCAACGAGGACATCGCGGTCAAGTACGTGCTGGCCAAGCGCGAATCGGACAGCGACGGCAACATCGATTTCGACAGCACGCCGGTCAGGCTGGCCGACGTCAGCGGCACCTATGCCGACAGCCAGGTCAGCAACGAGGTGCAACTCAATTACGATGCCGGTGGCCGCGTGCGTGGCGTGGTCGGCCTGTACCAGTTCAGCGGCGACGCCGGGGGGCAGATCCGCAACAACTATTTCAGCGCGCAGTTCGCCGACAACCAGGGCAAGGTGCTCACCGACAGCATCGCGCTGTACGCCGACTGGACCATCGACCTGACCAGCAAGCTCAAGCTCGACCTGGGCGCCCGCTATACCGACGAGGACAAACGCGCCATCGTGCTCAACCGCCTCTATTCGGATGCGACCTTCACCCGCCCGGTGGCGGTGACCGCGGACTTCGACAAGAAGACCAACTTCTCCAACGTGTCGCCCAAGGTCTCGCTGGACTACCAGATCACCCCGGACATCATGGTGTACGGGCTGGCCACGCGCGGCTTCAAGTCCGGCGGCTACAACATCCGCGCCAACGCCGTGGCGGTGCCGCGCTCGGCCGAGCCGTTCGACGATGAAACCGTGGACAGCATCGAGGTGGGCAGCAAGATGGCATTCCTGGACCAGCGCCTGTTCCTCAACCTGTCGGTGTTCCACAACAAGTACAAGGACATCCAGCTGTCGGTGTTCACCGGCATCGACACCAATGGCGACGGCATCGACGATGGCTTCTTCGGCGACTTCACCAATGCCGGCGCCGGCACCGTCAACGGGCTGGAGATCGAGTACCAGTACCTGCCCAGCGCGCACTGGCTGATCTCGGGCAACCTGGCCTGGCTGGATACCCGTTATGACGAGTACATGGACCGCGGCCGCAACGTGGCCGACCAGATGAGGTTCACCAACGCACCGGATTTCTCCGGGGCACTCAACGTGGAATACCGCACCGAGCTGGCCAACGGCGGCAACCTGTCCGCACGGGTGAGCTACAGCTACCAGACCGAGGTGTGGCCGACCACCGATCTCAGCCCGGTCATCCGCCAGGACGGTTACGGGCTGCTCAACGCCGGCGTGATCTGGCGGCTGGATGATGCCTGGACGTTCTCGCTGCAGGGCACCAACCTGGCCGACAAGCAGTACCGCACCACCGGCTACAACATTCCCGCGGTCGGCACGCTGATTGGTTTCTACGGACCGCCGCGCCAATATAGCCTCAGTGTCCGTTACGACTTCTAGGAACCCCTGCATGACGCCGTCTTACCAGGACCTGTACTGGAACAGCCGCGACGGCCTGCGGCTGCATGCGCGCGACCACGCGCCGGCAACGGCGCAGCCGGTGGGCGGTACGGTGGTGTGCATTCCGGGACTCACCCGCAATGCCGCCGACTTCGATGCGCTGGCGGTAACACTCACGGCCGCCGGCTGGCGCGTGCTGGCGGTGGACCTGCGCGGGCGCGCTGGTTCGCAACGGGCAGCGGACCCTGCTGGCTACAACCCCCGCGCCTATGCCGACGACATGCTCGCCCTGCTGGCCTCGCAGCACATCGACAAGGCGGTGTTCATCGGCACCTCGCTGGGCGTGCTGGTCACCATCACCCTCGCCTCGCACGCGCCCGGGCACATCGCCGCGGCGGTGCTCAACGATGCCGGTCCCAAGGTGCCCCGCCAGGCCCTGGCCCGGATCGGCAAGTACGCCGGCAAGCCGCTGCCACCGATGGCGCCGGAGCAGGCCGCCGCCTACCTGGAATCGATCGGCAAGGCCGCCTTCCCGCGTTTCACCGCCGAAGATTGGCGGGCCATGGTGGCGCGTACTTTCCGTGCGCGCGAAGACGGGCAGCTGGAGCTGGACTACGACCCGGCGGTGGTGCGCACCACGCGGCCCTGGGTGCTGTGGTTGCTGCGCCCGGTGCTGTGGCGCGCGGTGCGCACGCTCACCGCCGCGGCACCGGTGCTGGTGGTGCGCGGGGCGTTGTCGGACATCCTGCCCGCCGACGTGGCGCGGCAGATGGTGGCCACCTCCGCGCATGCCCGCCTGGTCGAGGTGCCGGAGGTGGGCCATGCGCCGATGCTGTCCGAGCCGGTGGCACGCGAGGCGATCCTGGCCTTGCTGGATCGCGTGCCGTGAGCGCCGACGCAACGGTGACCGTGCTGCCACCGGCGCTGCAGGCGCTGCAGCGCTGGGCGGCCGATGAACGGCTTGGCGCCAGCACCTGCGTGGCGCAATCGCGCATCGATGCCTTCGCCGCGGCCACCGGTGACCACAACTGGATCCACGTGGACCCGGCGCGTGCGCAGGCGCAGTTGCCCGGCGGGCAGACCATCGCCCATGGGTTCCTGCTGCTTGCGCTCACCGTGGAAGACGACGTGGCCGCGCTGGCCGGCTTCCCCGGCATCGCGCACGTGCTCAACTACGGGTTGAACAAGGTGCGCTTCCTGGCGCCGGTGCCCAGCGGTACGCAGGTGCAGGTGCGCTCGCGGCTGGTGTCCCTCGCGCCGCGCACGCCCGGGCAGTGGCTGCTGACCCAGCGCAAGCAGGTGGAAACAGTGCCTAGCGGCGAGGTCGCGGTGGTGGCCGAGCAGCTGTCGCTGATCGTGCTCGGCGCCTAGTCCCCTGCCCGGCCGCGCCTGGCTGGCGGTATGCACGCCGGCCTTGGTTCTCTCTACACTGGAGCGATGTTGACGCCCTCCATCGTCCTGTTCGCCTGCATTGCGTGGACCGTACTGCTGTTTGGCGTGGCCCTGTGGGGCGAGCGCCAGGGGCACCGGCTGTCGCGGGTGTGGCCGGCGGTCTATGCGCTGTCGCTGGCCGTGCACTGCACCGCCTGGACCTATTACGGGGCGGCGTCGCAGGGCGTGCAGTGGGGCTTCCCGATCCCGCCCACCCTGATCGGCATGGCACTGATCTTCGGCCTCGGCCTGCCGTTCCTGGCGCGGCTGGGGCGGCTGGCCAAACAGCACAACAGTGCCACGATTGCCGATCTGGTGGTGGCGCGGCTGCGTGCCGACCAGGGGTTGGGCATCACCATCACCCTGGTGGCGCTGTTCGGCATCATTCCCTACATCGCCTTGCAGCTCAAAGCGGTCAGCCAGGGCCTGGCCGCCTTGCTGGGTGACCGGTTCGCCCCCGCCGGCTGGCAGCTGGACGTCTCGTTCTGGTTTGCGCTGACCATGGCCGCGTTCACGCTGATGTTCGGGGCACGCAAGGCGTCGGCCACCGAGCACAACCGCGGCATCGTGGTCGCGCTCGGGCTGGAGTCGGTGCTCAAACTGGTCGCCCTGCTGGCGATCGGCCTGTATGCCGCGCTGTCGGTGCACCGGGCGGGCACGCCCTTGCTGGAGAAGATGGCGCACCTGCCGCCACCGGCGGTGGTGCCCGACTTCCTGACCATGGTGGCGCTCGGGGCGATGGCCGCATTCACCCTGCCCCATCAGTTCCACGTGGGCGTGGTTGAGCTGCGCAAGCCGTCGGACCTGAAGACGGCGCGCTGGCTGTTTCCGCTGTACCTGCTGCTGATCGGCCTGCCGTCGGTGCCGATGGCGCTGTACGGAGCGGCGCAGTTGCCGGCGTGGGTATCGCCGGACCTGTACGTGCTGGCCTTGCCGCAGGCCGGCGGCCACCACGTGCTGGCGCTGGTGGCTTACCTGGGCAGCCTCAGCGCGGCGACCGGCATGATGATCCTGTCCGGGTTGACGCTGTCGATCATGCTCGGCAACCACGGCGTGGGTTCGCGCCTGCTGGCCGGCATCGAAGGTGGCGCGCCCACCGCCGACCTGCGCCCGCGCGTGCTGGCCCTGCGCCGCGCCGGCATCCTCGCCGTGTTCCTGATGTCCTGGCTGTACAGCCGCGCCATGAGTGGCACCGAGGCGCTCAGCGACTTCGGCCTGATGTCCTTTACCGCGCTGTCGCAGCTGGCGCCGGCGGTGCTGCTGGCGGTGTATCGCCCGCGCACGCCCTCCCCGGCCATCATCGCCGGCATCGTGCTCGGCTCGCTGGTGTGGCTGTGGCTGGTGTTGTTGCCGATGGTCGTCCCCGCCCCGCCGCCGGGCCCCCATCCCGATGGCCTGCATTGGCTGGCAATGTTCTCGCTGCGCCTGCAGCCGGGCCATATCGCCATCAGCATGGGCGCCAGCCTGGCGGCCAACCTGATGGCCGTGGTGCTGGTGGCGCGCGCGGTGCGGCCCTCCACGCCGCTGCGCCGTGACGCGGTGGCCGCCGCCTCGCTGCGCCGGACCGCCGGCCGCTTCCTCGGCCAGGAGCGCGCGCGGCAACTGATGGAGGGGCACGCCGGGCAGATGCTGGACGACGAACGGGTGACGGCGATCGAGCGCGAGCTGACCGCGGTGGTGGGCGCCGGCATGGCGCGCCTGCTGGTGGAGGCCGCGCGCGAGGGCGGCGCCGCGCCGCTGGACGCGGTCACCCGCGCGGTTGGCGAGGCCACCCAGGTGCTGCGCTTCAACCAGCGCCTGCTGGAGGCGGCGCTGGAGAACATGAGCCAGGGCATCAGCGTGGTGGATGCGCAGTTGCAGCTGGTGGCCTGGAACAGCCGCTATGCCGCGCTGTTCAAGTTCCCGCCCGAGCTGTTGCAGGTGGGCCAGCCGGTCGCCCATCTCACTGCGTGGGCGCTGGCGCAACTGGATATCGGCACGCTCAGTGGTGACAGCCCGGAAAAAGCGCTGCAGCGCCGCGTGGTGCACATGCGGCAGGGCACCCCGCACCTGTCCGAGCGGATCTTCCCGGACAACACCATCGTCGAGATCCGCGGCAACCCGATGCCCGGCGGTGGCTACGTGGCCACCTTCACCGATGTCACCGCGTTCCGCCGCGCCGAGGACGCGCTCAAGCGCAGCAATGAAACCCTGGAGCGCCGCGTGCAGGACCGCACCGCCCGGCTGGAGCAGGCCGTGCACGATGCCGAGCGCGCCAACGTGGCCAAGACGCGCTTCCTCACCGCCGTGGGCCACGACCTGATCCAGCCGCTGCATGCGGCCCAGCTGCTGACCGATGCGATGTCCCAGCACATCGAGTCGGAGTTCCTGGACAGCTTCCTGCGCCAGATCCGGGGCGCGCTGGATTCCACCGACGACCTGCTGTCGGGCCTGCTGGATATCTCACGCCTGCAGGCCGGCGGGCTGGTGGCCGACCCGCGCCCGTTCGCGCTCGCCACCGTGCTGGACCCGCTGGCGCAGGAGTTCGCCGTGTTGGCGGCGGCGCGTGGCCTGCAGTTCGGCCATGTGCGTACCTCGGCGTGGGTGCACAGCGATCCGCTGCTGCTGCGCCGGGTGTTGCAGAATTTCCTGGCCAATGCACTGCGCTACACCCGCCGCGGCGGCGTGCTGCTGGGGGTGCGCCGCCGCGGCGGCATGCTGCGCATCGAGGTGCATGACAGTGGCCCCGGCATCGCCCCGGACCAGCAGGCGATGGTGTTCGAGGAGTTCCATCGCGGCGACCGCAGCAACGGCCAGGGGCTGGGCCTGGGCCTGGCCATCGCGCACCGCATCGCCGCCCTGCTGCACGCCCCACTGCACCTGCACAGCGTGCCCGGGCGCGGCTCGGCGTTCGCGATCAGCGTGGCGCGGGCCGCGCCGCCGGCCACCCCGCGCACGCCCACCGCGCTTGGGGGCGCCAGCCCGCTCAAGGGCATCCGCGTGCTGGTGGTCGACAACGATGCCGATGCGCTGGCCGCCGTGCAGCAGTTGCTGTTGTCCTGGGGCTGTGAGGTGATCGCCGCGCGTGACGCCGGCGAGGTGGCGGCATCGGCCGGCGATGCGGCCTTGTGGCTGTTCGACTATCACCTGGATGAGGGCGATACCGGGGTGGCGCTGTGGCACCGGCTGGTGGCGCTGCACGGCCCGCGGCCGACGGTGGTGCTCAGTGCCGACACCGGCAGCGATACCCGCGAGGCGGTGCGTGCGGCCGGGCTGTCGCTGTTGAACAAGCCGTTCAAGCCGCTGGCGCTGCGCTGGGCCATCAACCACCTGCTGGCCACCGCGGGCACGGTGGAGGCCTGAGCGTCAGGCGTCCTGTGGCTGCTCGATCTGCCGCGCCGGATCGGTGAGCCCCATCTCGTGCAGCACGCGGATTGCCTGCGCACGATTACGCACCCCCAGCCGGCCCATGATGCGGGTCATGTGGGCCTTGACCGTGCGCAACTGCACGCCCAGGCGGTCGGCGATCTGCTTGTTGAGCAGCCCTTCGGCCACCAGGCTCAGCACCCGGTACTGGTGCGCGGAGAGACTGGCCAGGCGGGCGGCCAGGTCGGCATCCTTGCTGAAAGGCGCCACGCGTGCCACCGGTTCGCGCAGGATCGACGGGATCCAGCGCTCGCCTTCCAGCACGCTCTGCAACGCCGACTGCAGGTCGGCCAACCCCGAACTCTTGGGCAGGTAGCCGGCCGCGCCCAGGTCGATGGCACGACGGATCACCTGCGGTTCTTCGTTGGCCGACACGATGATGATCGCCAGGCCCGGTTGCAGGGCGCGAATGGTGGCCAGCCCGGCCAGGCCATGGTTGCCCGGCATGTGCAGGTCCAGCAGCATCAGGTCGATCGGTTGCTGTTCCAGCGTCTCAAGCACGCTGTGCAGCGAATCGGCTTCGCTGATCTGCAGGTCGGCAACGGCCTCTTCGGCCGCACGATGCAGCGCCGCGCGGAACAGGGGGTGGTCGTCGGCGATGAGCAGGGTCGGCATCTTCAGGCGAGAGTAGCAAATCGTCCGCAGCGCGGCACAGGTACCTAGGTACGCTGGCGCCGCGCCGCAGGATCGCTACGGTGGTGGCATGGACCTTCGCCGTTACGCCCACGTGTTGTGCATCGCGCTGCCCTTGTCATGGGGAGGCTGCCGCGTTGCGATTGCCGCCGCACCCGATGCCGGTGCGGCGACCGTGTTCGCGCCGTGGCGCGAAACCGCCCACCGCGGCAGCGACGACCTGCTCAGCGCCGGCCTGGGCATCGACGCGCTGCGTTCGCCCACCGCGCCCCGGTTCGCCAACCCGGCCCGGCCGACCGCGGAGGAAGCGCGCCGCCGTGCGATCTGGAGCAGTTGGCGCGGCATCGCCGACCTCACCCCGGGCGGCGGCTTCGGCGATGTGTATGGCCACCTGCAGGCGGTGCCCGGTCGCGAGTTCTCGGCGTATGCGCGCGTGCCCGGCGCCACCCACCCACATCGGGTGCTGGTGCAGGTGCCGGACCGCTTCGACGCCGCGCGGCGCTGCCTGGTCGTCGCCGCGTCCTCCGGCTCGCGCGGCATCCATGGCGCGATCGCGGTGGCCGGCAGGTGGGGGCTGGCCCATGGTTGCGCCGTCGCCTATACCGACAAGGGCGCCGGCAGCGATTACTACGACCTGGACGCCCGCATGGGTGTCCAGGCCGACGGCACGCCCGCCGCCGACGGCGAGCTGGCCTTCGTGCCCATCGCGCCGGCCACGACGCACGGCATCGCCTTCAAACACGCCCACTCCGGCGACAACCCCGAGGCCGATTGGGGCCGGCATCTGCAGCAGGCGATGCAGTTCGGCCTGCAGGCACTGGACCGCGCCTACCCGGATGCCGCGCCGTTCACCGCCGCCACCACGCGCGTGCTGGGCGTGGGTGTGTCCAACGGAGGCGGTGCGGTGCTGCGGGCTGCGGAAATCGAGGACAGTGGTTTCGATGCGATGGTGGCCGGCGAGCCGAACATCTCGGTCGGGGGGGCACCGCCGTTGTATGACCTGGTCACCCAGGCCGCGCTGTTGATGCCCTGTGCGCTGCTGGCGCTGGAGGACCTGCCACCGCCGCCGATGCACGCCGCCGCGCGGCACGACGGGGCCAGGCGATGCGCGGCGTTGGCGTCGGCGCGCGAGGTGCAGGGGGATGACACGGCCGCACAGGCCCTTTCGGCCCGGCAGCAGCTCGCCGATGCCGGCCTGGGCGACGACGCCCTTCGCGCAGGCGCCTTCGCCAGCGGGCTGGATATGTGGCGGGCGATCGCGGTGACGTATGCCTCGGCCTACGGCCGCCATGTCGCCGGCGCGCATCCCTGCGGCTATGGCTTCACCGCCGTCGGCCCCGATGGCGCGCCGGGCCCGGCAACGGCCGAGGCGCGTGCGCGCTGGTGGAGCGAAGGCAGTGGCATTCCGCCGGGCAGCGGCGTGGTGCTGGTGGATGGGATCGCGGGCGCAGCCGGTGATCCCCTGCCCGGCCTGCAATGTCTGCGCGCGCTTGGCCGCGACGATGGCGCCGATGCGCGGCGGGTACGCGCGGGCATGGCCGAGGCGGTCGCGGGCGTCCCGCAGCGAAGCGTGCCGATCGTGGTGATCCACGGCGTGGACGACGGACTGGTGCCGATCACCCTGACCAGCGACCGCTACGTCGCGCGCGCACGCGATGCCGGCGCGCAGATCGCCTATTGGCGGGTGAACAAGGCCCAGCATTTCGACACGCTGCTGGCCGCCCCGGACTACCGGGCGCGCTACGTACCGCTGTTGCCCTACATGTTCGCCGCGCTGGACCAGGTATGGGCGCACCTGGAAGACCCCGCCCATGGCCTCCCGCGCGACGCCCTCGTCCAGCCCACGCCGCGCGCCGGCAACCCGCTGCAGCGCGGCCAGCTCGCCA
The DNA here is from genome assembly GCF_036662295.1 of Stenotrophomonas sp. GTDB lineage: Bacteria > Pseudomonadota > Gammaproteobacteria > Xanthomonadales > Xanthomonadaceae > Stenotrophomonas. The sequence goes on along the minus strand of NZ_JAVWXA010000005.1, from coordinate 12,121 downwards.
TTCCCACCGCCCCCGTCCGCGCCGGTCGCTGACACCGCGCCCACCAGGAAACCCCATGCCGCACCCACACGCCCCCCCCGCACCTGTGTGCGACCCCGCGCCCTCCCCGTTGCTGATCAAGCAGTTGCTGCACTCGGCGCTGGCCGTGCATCCGGACAGCGAGATCGTCTGCGGCGACCACGTGCGCCTGGACTACCGCACCCTGCAGGCGCGCATCGGCCAGCTGGCCGGCCTGCTGCGTTCGCTGGGCGTGGGCGCTGGCGACACCGTGGCGGTGATGGACTGGGACAGCAACCGCTACCTGGAGGCCTACTTCGCGGTGCCGATGCTCGGGGCGGTGCTGATGATGGTCAACATCCGCCTGGCCCCCGAGCAGATCGCCTACACGCTCAACCACAGCGGGGCGCGGGTGGTGCTGGCCAACCGCGAGTTCCTGCCCGTGCTGGACGGCATCAAGGACACGTTGCCCGACCTGCGCACGCGGATCCTGCTGGACGATGCCGGCGGCGCGCTGCCGCCCGGTTTCGTGACCGAGTATGAAACCGGACTGCGCGCGGCCACGCCGGTCCAGCATTTTCCCGACTTTGACGAGAACACCCGCGCCACCGTCTTCTACACCACCGGCACCACCGGCCTGCCCAAAGGGGTGTATTTCAGCCATCGGCAACTGGTGCTGCACTCGCTGGCGGCGATGGCCGCGCTGGGCAGCGCACCCCAACAGGGTCGCCTGCACCGCGGCGATGTCTACATGCCGATCACGCCGATGTTCCATGTCCACGCCTGGGGCCTGCCTTACGTGGCCACGCTGATGGGCATCAAGCAGGTCTACCCCGGCCGCTACGTGCCGACGCAGCTGCTGGCCTTGATCGCACGCGAGCGGGTGACGTTCTCGCACTGCGTACCCACCATCCTGCACATGCTTCTCGACCATCCCGACGCGGCCCGCACCGACCTGCGTGGCTGGAAGGTCATCATCGGCGGCGCGGCGCTGCCGCGGGCGCTGGCACGGCAGGCACTGGCGCGCGGGATCGACCTGTTCGGCGGCTATGGCATGTCCGAGACCTGCCCCCTGCTCACCCTCGCCCAGATCGATGCCGATGGCCTGGCCGACCCGGAAGACGGGCTGTCGCTGCGTACCAAGGCCGGCCTGCCGGTGCCGCTGGTGGACCTGCGCATCGTCGATGCGGACATGAACGAGGTGGCCCACGACGGGATCGCCACCGGCGAGGTGGTGGTGCGTGCGCCCTGGCTTACCGCCGGCTACCTGCACGACCCGGACGCATCGGCGGCGCTGTGGTCCGGTGGCTACCTGCATACCGGCGACATCGGCACCATCGACCCGCGTGGCTACCTGCGCGTGACCGACCGCATCAAGGACGTGATCAAGACCGGCGGTGAGTGGATTTCCTCGTTGGCGCTCGAAGACATCATCGCCCTGCACCCGGCCGTCAGCGAGGTGGCGGTGATCGGTATCGCCGACGTGAAATGGGGCGAGCGGCCGTTGCCGTTGGTGGTCGCGCAGGCCGGGTGCGCGGTGACCGAAGCGGAGCTGATCGAACTGGTTGCCGCGCGCAGCCGCGCCGGCGACATCTCCCGCTATGCGATACCCGAGCGCGTGCGCTTCGTCGATGCCATCGCGCGCACCAGCGTGGGCAAGATCAACAAGAAGCAGTTGCGCCAGCTGCACGATCCCGATGCGGCGCCGAACGCGTCCGGCGCCCACGCCGTGCACGGGCGTCTGCCGGCGCCTGCTGCGGAGTGATGGCCTGCGGGGTGTGGCGCGGCTAGCGCGCGGGGGATCGAAATGCCTCGCTGAAGCTGGACGCTGGTGGGAATCCTAGATGCTGTCCATTGCCTTGCTGGCGCCCAGGCAAAGCGTGACGACGATGAGCGCGGCAGCCAGCGATCCGAGCGGCAGGCTGGTGGCGAGGCGGGTTGATTCGTGGAGCACATCGGCCAGTATCGGCGGCGCGTCGAACTGCCGGGGGCGCAACGCCAGCGTGGTGGCCGTGGCCAGTGCCGCCGCCGCGCCAAGCACGACGGAACGACGACGACGGCGACCTGCGGTGCGCGCGGCGACTTTCCTGCTGAAATCCGCACCGTCCAGCGGCGTGCGGTAGGACAGCAGGCGGCGCAACGCGGCGTCTCCGGACGCGGGCGTCTGCGGGTGGGAATCACGGCTCACAAGGTGTCCTCCTCGATATCCAGAAGGCGCGCAAGCTTCTTCCGGGAACGGGTGATGTGGGATTTGATGGTGCCCAGCGGCAGGCCGGTGACATCGGCGATCTCGCCGTGCGACATCCCGGCCGAGAAGCACAGCGTGAGTACCAGGCGCTCGTTGATGGTGAGGTGTCGCATGATCTGTTCCAGGAGCACGTCGGACATGGCGCTCGAGTCGCAGCTTGCTTCCACCGCCGCCTCGCCCTCCTCCACGTACAACAGGCGTGCATTGGTCTGGACGTGGCGCAGGAACTGCCGGTAGGCCACCGTGTGCAGCCAGGTGGAGAGGCTGGCGTCGCCGCGAAAGGTGTGCAGTGTGGACAGCATGCGGATGAAGGTTTCCTGCGCCATGTCATCGGCCAGTGCGTGGTCACCCGCGGTGAGTCGCCGCAGAAACTGGCGGATGGGCGACTGGTACCGGCGGATGAGCACGTCGGCGGCCCGTTGATCCCCGCTCAGGAATCCTGCGATCAGCTCGTTGTCGCTGGTGGGCATCAACATCCTGGTCAGTGCTCGATGAAGGGAACGACGGAAGGGTTCAGATCGGGCGGCGCTGGTCGATCTTCCACATCAACAGGAAGGCCAGCCCCATGAACAGCGGGAAGACCGCGACGGTGGAGAACTCCATCATGGCGCCGGTGATGACGCCGGCCAGGGCAGCGGCCAGGCCGATGGCAATGATCACCAGGCCGCGGCGCAGGTCGTTGTTGGGCGACGGCCGACTGGTGTTCATCTGCGCAACCAGCGCCGGATCCAGCGCGACGCCGCGCTCCAGCGCCGCTCGCAGGGTGCGCTGCACCTCGGCCTGGTTTCGGCTGTTGATGATGGAGAACGTGATCAGCATGACGACGATGCAGATGACGCCGATGACGGGGATGAAATTGCTGTCCATGGTGGGTTCCTGTGTGGTTGGGCCGCGTGGGCCTTGTATCTGTTGGAGCACGGAAGCGAGCGGTTTGGATGCAGGCGGTTGAACTTTGTTTTCATGCCGCTTTCCGTTCGACCTGCCGGCCAGGCGCGGGCCACCCGGGTGCTGGCCGATGCCGACACACCGCCGCGTTCAAGCAACGGCGCAATGGCCTGCTGAGGGGGCGCATCCGTCGTGGCCGCGTCCGTGTTCGTGCAGGTCCAAAGCGGCCTGCACGAAGGTATCTTCCGTTGAGTACGGATGGCGGTGTCGAGGGGTTCAGATACCGGAGGCTGTCACGCTCGACCGGTCGGCATCACCTGCACCAGCGCCCCCGGCGTCCATCGCCACTGCCACGTGTGCTCACCCGGCGGCGGACACGGGCGTTGCTTGTGCGTGCGGTCCTGGGCGCGGCAATAGTCCGATCCGCGCTCTGCCTGGAAGGTCACGCGGATGTCCTGCCCTTCGACCGCCAGCCGCTTGAACGCGCCCGGCACGTGCACGGCCACATCGTCGGCATAGCCGGCCGCACGGATCGCGGCGGCGTCCTGCTGGTCCACGCGGCTGGCAGATGCCGGCGCGTGGCCGCGTGCGTCATTCATCGCCAGGCGTGTCATCACCACCAGCGCATTGCTGCGCTCGAAGGCACCCCCATTGAAGGTGCCGGTGTACACGTACACGATCTCCGCATGGCCGTCGCCGTCCAGATCGGCCACGCGCACCGCCAGCGGCCGGTAGCTGTGCTGGATATCGTCGGCCGGCAGCCGCTTCAGGCTGGCCTGGGCGGCACGCAGGGCTTGTTGTGCGGTCGGCGCGCCCGGTGCCGATGCCATCGCCGCACCCGCGGCAAGCAGCAGGCACGCCACGGCACTGCGGCGGAGGCCGCGGTGCCGTGGGGCCATCAGCGCCCTGCCCTCAGCCGGTCCAGTCGGCGGCACCGTTGTTCACCGCCACCCAGGCACTGCACAGCAGTTGCGGGTGCGGCGCCGTGCTGGCCACGCGCACCAGGCCGTCACGGTTCTCGATCGCCCCTTCAAATTGACCGTCGCGCAGGCGCGCCACCGGCACGCAGACGCGCACGCGCGTGATCGGCCCGGTGCCGGCCAGCGTTTCCCACGCCTCCACCTGCACGCGGCCGCCCGGCGCGAGTTCCAACGCCAGCAGGCGTGCCTGCGGATCGGGCGATGCGGCCTGGAAGCTCACCGTGACATCGCCCTGCTCCACGCTGATCGTCGGGCGTGCGACCTTGCCGGTCGGCCCCACGGCCTCCAGCGTCCTGCCGACGCTGCCGCGATCGAACACCGCCAGCGCTTCGCCGCTGGTATTGGTGAGCGTGTAACGGAAATCCAGCAGGCGGTTCTCGGCGTAGTAGCGGAACTGCGCGGCCAGGGTGGCAAGCCCCTGGGCGGCGTCGGTGGCCGATGGTGCGTGGGTCGGTGCGGTGGCGTCGGGCTGCATGGTGTTTTTGACCGTTCCTTCGACTGGTTGGCTGTGGCTGCAGCCGGAGATGAAAATGCCGAGCAGCAGCGCGGGCAGCGCCGGCCGCTTCAGGCAGGGAGTGGGAAAACGCATGCGCCCTCGCAGAGTGGCTGGTGCAGGAAGGCCTAGGGTACGCATGGCCGGGGTCAGCGCTCCAGCACCGGTTCGTCGCGCTGCGGCGTCTGCGCCGGCGCCTGGGCCTGGCGCTGCTGGCTCTCGTCCATGCGCTGCTGGAACTCGCGGCCCTGATCGCTTTCCATCAGGCCGTTCACGGCCTTGCCGACGGCCGCGTCGTCGCCGCGCCGGGCGGCATCGAACAGGGCATCCAGGTGCGGGCCATGGGTGTGGCCAGACGGGCCGGCCGCGCCGGTCGCGCGTGGGTGGCCCGGTGCCACCATGTCGCCGGGGCCGGTGCTGTACTGGGTGCGGTCGGGGAAGCCCATTTCGCGCCGCAGGGCATTTTCGGTCAGCGGCGCCGGGTTGGCCTGGGTGGGCGGCGTGGCCGGATTGCCGTCGAAATCGAAGGTCGGGCCATCGTGCGGCAAGCCCACCGCCTGGCGTTCCCACTGCCCCACGTGCCCGCTGCGGCCATCGGTGTCGGCACCGCGGTACACCTCCGGCTGCAGGGTGCCGTTGACCACGTTGTAGGCATGGGAGAGTTCGTGCTGCAGGATCGCGCCCGGCACCGGGAAGTGATCGCTGTGGAAGTATGGGTTGTAGTGCACCATCGCCGGCGCACCGGGACCGGCACGCATCGCGCCGGTGGCCGGATCGGGCTGCAGCAGCATGTCGTTGGTCACCCGCAACGGCTGGCCCGGCCCAAGCGGGTGGCCGCCGGCCGCGCCGTTGGCCTCGTTGGCCAGCTCGGTGATGGTGACCGCGTTGCCCTTGCCCACCGGGGGCGCAGCGGCGGCCCGGTCCAGGGCGCCGAGCATCTCGCGCCCGGTGGGCGAGTCGCGCATGCGTTCCAGGTCGGCCTGCACGCGCTCGCGGAAGGCATCCGAACCGGTGACGGTGATGCTCGAGCCCAACGCGGGGTCGTGCGCGCCGGGATCGACCACGGTATTGCTGGCCCCACGCGCGGCGGAGATGCGGTCTTCGCCGTTGCGGCCGTACACCACGTCCTTGCCGGCACTGTTGTGGACCGTGTCGGTGCCAGCGCCGGGATACACCCGGTCGATGCCATCGCCGCCGCGCAGGGTGTCGTTGCCCTGCCCGCCGGACAGCACGTCGCGGCCGGCGCCGCCATCGAGCGTGTCGTTGCCGCGACCGCCTTCCAGGAAATCGTTGCCGCGCCCGCCGCGAACCTGGTCGTCGCCGTCGCCGCCGTAGACCACGTCGTTGCCGTTGCCGGCATCGATGCGGTCGTTGCCGGGGCCACCTGACACGTCGTCGCGGCCGTTGCCGCTGAGGATCGTATCGTTGCCAGGACCACCGTCGATGCGGTCATTGCCCGAACCGGTGATGATCACATCGTCGCCAGCGCCGCCCTGCACGTCCATGTCCACGCGCACGGTGCCGGCGGTGGCGCGGGTCTGCACGGTGAAGGGGTCCACGCCCGGCCCGAGGGGCTGGGTGGTATTGCTGGCGATGATGCGGTCGTTGCCGCCGTTGCTGCGCACGCCCAGTTCCTGGTCCGGGCCCAGGGTGAGCTCGTAGGGCTGGCCGTTGACGTTGGCCGCCAGCACGCCATCGGGGCGCTGGCTCAGGCGGATGTCGTCATCCTTGTCGCCGGTGTGCAGGGTCATCACGTCGTCGAACTGGTCGCCGTCGGTCACCCGCTCGCGGGTGATGCGGACCTGGTCGTCGCCGGTGCGTCCGTTGTCGTACAGCAGGTCGCTACGGGTGGGCTTGCCGTCCGGGGTGGTGCCCAGGGTCGGGGTGCCGATCGGTGTACCGGCGCCGTTGACCGCGATCGGGGTGGGCGGCGGGGTTCCCCCCGCGCCAGCACCTGCACCCGCACCTGCTGCACCCCCTGCAGCTGAAGCATCCGTTGCCATCTGCGTATCCCGTTCGTCCATGTGATAGGCGGAATATATACGAGCACCCGGGACCGGATGTTAGGACCGGGTCACAGGCTGAGGGCGGCCTGCACCTGCGCCAGCGGCTCGGCCTTGCCCGGGTGGCACGGCATGGCGCGCACCAGGTTGCGCAGCAGGCGCAGGTCCTGCTGCCAGCCCAGCCGGTCACTGAGCGCGTGCAGCGCCTTGGCGGCCGCGCCACCGTCGCCCTTCCCCGCCGGGGGCGGCGACAAGGCGCCCAGCGCGTGCAGCGCCTCACGTTGCATGCGCAGGCGGCGCACGCGCCGGCGCCAGCGGTGGATGGCCTCGGGGTCGGCATCCCGTGCCGCGCGGGCGGCCGCCTTGTCCACGCGGCGTTCGCTGCGGGCCAGGCCGGCGCGCAGGTCGTGGCGGCGGACGCGGTGCCAGGGCGCCTGCTGCAGCGCCAGGCAGACCTGTTCGATGCCGGCCCGGCGCCGCCGGTAGCCCGGGTCGCCGCGCATCGTGTGCTGCAGGATCCGCGTGCGGCGCGTTTCCAGCGCCTCGATCACCGGGTTCCACTGCACCGCCGGGTGCTGTTGCTGCAACTGCCGGGCCGCCTCCACCACCACGTGCGCGTCCCGCACCGCCGACAGGCTGTCGCCGAGGCGCTGCAGCCGGCGGTCCACCCGCGCCAGGCCCATCCCATCGGTATCGAGCAGGGCGAGCATCGCCCGCATCCGGCGCACCGCCTTGCGGACGGCGTGGATGGCCGCGTGCGGATCATCATGGGCGGACAGCGCGGCCAGGATCAGCGCGCCCTCCCGCTGCAGGCGCTGCTCGATGACGGCGCCCCACTCACGTGCCGACATCGGGACCTCCGCATGCAGACGAGTGCGTGAGTGTAGCGGCCGCGCTGGCGGCATTTGTGAGTCAAGCCGGCACTTCGCGGCCCTTCCCCCGAGCATACGTCCACATCGCTCAGTCGATCCCCTCTACGAAGAGGCCGTGAGCAGTGATGACATGACGCGCCACATCCCGACGTGTCTCAGGCGCACCGTCCGCCGGCGGGAGGCGCTCATTCAGCTGCCGACCGCGGGACAACGTGTTTCGTCGCTGAACGATCACTGGAAAAAGCGCCTGCCAGATCGCAGCCAGACTGACGACCTCTGCCTCTCCGTTGGGGGCCGCCTCATCTCTCCAAAGCGGCGCTTGCCAGAAACCCTGCAACAGCTGCAGCCAGTCGCACCGCGCCTCGGCCGATCGACAAGTGTTGGAGAGCCAGGTGGCAAGCGCCCGCCATGCCTGCGCTTGCGGTGAATCAGGGAGGCTGGCCTGTGATTCGTACGCAGCCCGGTTTGTCAGGCTGGTGAGGGCGTCCAGAAGCGCCGCCCCCTCTGTCGCATGCGTACGTGCATGGGCGATCGCCGGGATCACCAAGCGGAGCGCGGCGACCGCCCACTGCAGGCAAGCACCCCGCCGTGCGTGAACGCGAAGCACCCCGAACTGAAGGCCTGGCGCCTGCCGCGAACGCTGCCAGATGATCTCGCCGTCGTCGCGCTGAGGATGGTCCGCTGTCGCGTGACTCAACCATTGCTTCAGCGCCTGATCCAACCGGACCAGGTCGCCCCCCTTTGTAAACACCGCCGGACCCTGATCGGACTGGCCTGCCAGGGGATCGGCCGGAGCGCCTCCGTGTGCGGCAGCCGCGTTAGTGCCCTGACGGGCGGCGAGTTGCCTCAGCTGCAATCGCCCGGCGGCATCCACGTAGGCGAGCGAGCACGCGCGTTCGACAAGCGGCTGGGGTTGTGCGGCGGGCGCGGCCGGGTCCACCACGGTGATGCTCGCAAATTTGTGGGCCTGCTTCATTCCCTCGTGAAGGCGAGCGGACCTGAACCCTTCGAGTGTTCCCTTGGACTCGACCACCGACCAGTCGCCCTCGGAATCCTCTACAAAGAAATCCGGACTATCCACATTCCACGCGGGGCCGCCCCCCACGAGATTGACGGCCGGATCGTACACAATCGTGTAGTGCCAGAAACGGCGAGGTGGGCTGCCGCTGCCATGGAAGACGTGCCATTGCTCGGTTGCAACCCGCGCATAGATCATGCCCAGCGCAAATGCAGAGGGCGTCTTTTCGCTGCTTTCAAGCAGGCGTGTAAAGGCGGCTCGTTGGACAATGCCGGCCCCGGGTCCTGGCGGGTGCTTTTCGAACAGCGTGCTGATGAGGGCGCGCCGAGCGTCCAGATACTGAAGCAGCGCGCTCCACGACTGGGGCGTACCGACGATTCGCATGCCCAGGGCGAGTCCGTATCCACAATCTGCGGCGGCGGCCACGACAGCGGGATCGCCCGGTGCCGGTAGTGGTCGCGTGGCATGGTGACCAAACTGCGCGCAGAAGGCTTTCGGTTTGTGACTGAAGCGGATGGTCGCTCCCGCCACCTTCGAAACGTGGAACGCGATGTCGTTGCTCATGGGCAGTCCGTCCTCAGCAGCGCCTTGTACGTCGATAGTGCACGAGAGGCGATGGGATGTCCCGTCATCGCAACCCGCCGGGCACCGTCTGGAAGGCTCCGTGCTCGGCGGGCCCGCCCGCTCGTATCCTGGCCTCTCAAGGGCCGTCCCTCCCTCCTCCCATGCGGGAGAATCCGCAAGGTTGGCGGGCGGCACCCGCGCCCGGCCCGGTCCGGGACGCGGGCAAACCCATGATCCTCCCGCCCCGCGGCTGATATAGTCGGCCACGCATGACGGGCACCCTGCCCGTCCACGGAATACAGGGAGTTGGTCATGGGTCTGGTACAGGCGGTGAAGGGTGCGGTCGGTGGTGTTCTGGCCGACCAGTGGAAGGATTTCTACACGGTGCCAGCCGGCCTGCCGTCCACGGCCGCCCTGTTTGCGGCGGTGCCGCGGGGGACCAACGCCGGTCGCGGCTCCAACACCAGCGCCTCCTCCAACATCATCACCAACGGCTCCAGGATCGTGGTGCCCGAGGGCTATGGCCTGCTGCTGATGCAGGACGGGGCGATCACCGCGTTCGTCGCCGAGGCTGGCGGCTACGAGTGGCGCTCGGACGACCTCAACTCGCAGTCGATCTTCGCCGGTGACGGCCTGATCTCGCCGCTGATCAAGCAGAGTTGGGAGCGCTTCAAGTTCGGTGGCCAGCCCGGCTCGCAGCAGGCCGCCTTCTTCGTCTCGCTCAAGGAACTGCCGGACAACCGCTTCGGTACCCAGTCGGAAATCTATTGGGACGACGGTTTCCTCGGCACGCAGGTGGGCGCGGTCACGCGCGGCGCGTACACGCTCAAGATCGTCGATCCGATCCTGTTCGTGAAGAATTTCGTGCCGGCCAGCTACCTCCAGCCCGGCCAGGTGTTCGACTTCACCGACCTGGACAACGCGGCGGCTAGCCAGTTGTTCAGCGAGGTGGTGGGCTCGCTGGCCCCGGCCTTCAGCCTGTATACCAACGACCCCGGCAAGGGCAATCGGATCACCAAGCTGCAGCAGGATTCGCTGGGCTTCGCGCAGAGCCTGTCGGCCGCGGTGGAACAGGGTTACCAGTGGAAGTCCGACCGCGGCCTGGCGATCGTCAAGACCGCCATCGTCTCCATCGAGTACGACGCCAACACCCGCGAGCTGCTCAAGACCGTGCAGCGCGCCGATGCGCTGGCCGGTGCGCGCGGCAATTCCAACCTGCAGGCCAGCGTGGCCCAGGGCATCCAGTCGGCCGGCGAGAACGGCGGCGCGGCTGGCCTGGTCGGGGTGGGCATGGCCTCGGGCATGCTGGGCGTGGGCGGCATGCAACAGCCGGTGGCCCCCGCGGCCGACGACCCGGTGGCCAAGCTGAAAAAGGCCAAGGAGATGCTGGACCTGGGCCTGATCACGCAGGACGACTACGACGCGCTCAAGGCCAAGGCGCTGGGCCTTTAAGCCGCAGGACGCCGCGCTTCCATGACAACCCCAGGATCCCACCCGCCGCCGCTGCCCGCCCAGCCCGCGGCCCCACCGCCCCTGCCGACCCCGGCGGCGAACGGACCGGGCTCGCCCCGCGACGTGCCGCCGTTGCCCGGCACCTTCCCGATCGACCCGGCGACGCTGCCGGGCGCGATCCGTGACGAAATCCAGGCGCCCGATCCGGTCGCCCTGGACACCTCGGCCGCCGAGCTCAAGGACGGTCTCAACCGGTGTCCGAAATGCGGCAGCACCGATGTCCGGCTGAAGCTGGGCACCGACGTGCTGGTCTGCCAGTTCTGTCGCAACGAGTGGGACGGCGCCCGCGTCGAGGAGGCGTTCGGCCTGGGCGATGGCATCGACCAGCTGCGCGGCACGGTGATTGCCTCCGGTGCTCGCGACATCGCCGCCGATGCGGTCAGCCTGATGAGTTTCAAATGCACCGGCTGCGGCGCGGAAGTGACCATCAATACCGAGAGCACCATGACGGCGCGCTGCCACTGGTGCCGGCATGTGTTCGGTGTCAACGAGCAGGTCGCCAATGGCGCGGTGCCCGACGCGGTGCTGCCGTTCCGCATCAGCAAGGACGATGCCGTGGCCCGCATCCGCCAGTTCGTGGACAAGCGCCGCCTGTTCGCGCTCAAGGCGTTCAAGCAGGAGTTCACCCCGGAGAACGTGGTCGGGGTGTACCTGCCTTACATGATCGTGGACAGCAATGTCAGCGCCGCGGTGGCGGGCAAGGGCGAGATCAAGACCCGCGAGTACACCCGCGGCACCGAGAAGAACAAGAAGACCTACTACGACGCCGATGTGTACCAGATCGAGCGCCAGGTGGATTTCACCGTCGACGATCTGCCGCTGGAGTCCTCGGCCGAACGCGGCAACCTGGACACGCGTGCCAATACCAACAACATCATCAACACGATCCTGCCGTTCGACACCAAGAACGCGTTGAAGTGGAATGCCTCCTACCTGCTGGGCTTCACCTCGGAAAAGCGCGACCTGGACGTGGAGAAGCTGCGACCGCGACTGGAAGACCAGCTGCTGTCCATCGCGCGTGCCCAGGTGGAAGGTTCGGTGCGCCGCTATGACCGCGGCGTGCGCTGGGAACAGGAGCAGCTGGAGGTGCACGGCTCGCGCTGGGTCTCGATGTACCTGCCGGTCTGGCTGTACTCCTACCACCAGCCGGGCCGCAATGGCGGCATGCTGCACTACATCGCGGTGAACGGGCGCACCGGCGAAACCATGGGCAGCGTGCCGATCCAGCAGTGGAAGCTGCTGCTGGCGGCGTTGACCACCGGCACGATCATCGAAGCCCTCGTCCTTTTCTTCCTGGTGGCAGCGTCATGAGTGATGACAGTGGATTGTGGCTGTTGGCCGCCGGCCCGGCCGGTGCGACCGCGCTGTACTGGGCCTTGTACCGGTACTACCGCAACACCGACAAATCGCACGCGTTCGAGCGCGAAACCGAGATCGCGGCCAAGCCGGTAACCGGCTCGGACGCACTGGTGGATACCGTGACCGGCACGCAGGAACGCCGCATCCGTGGCGACAACGTGGGCCAGTACCGGGCCCGGGTGCAGCGCGA
>NZ_JAVWXA010000004.1:0-88411 GCF_036662295.1 Stenotrophomonas sp. | reverse complement strand
CCTGAGCCGTTCGGAGTTCGTCGATCGCGCCCTGCGTCAGGCCGTGACCCGCGAAAGCAACAACCTGCAGTCGGGCATGACCCTGCTGGCCACCGTCGGCGCGACCGCTCCGTTCGTGGGTCTGCTGGGTACCGTGTGGGGCATCTACGGCGCGCTGATCAAGATCGGTGCCACCGGTTCCGCCTCGATCGACGCCGTTGCCGGCCCGGTGGGTGAAGCACTGATCATGACCGCCATCGGTCTGTTCGTGGCTATCCCGGCCGTGTTCGCCTTCAACTTCTTCAGCAAGATCAACAGCGCCACGATCAGCAAGTTCGATACGTTCGCTCACGACCTGCACGACTTCTTCGCCACCGGTTCGCGCGTTCGCTAATTGCGACGCGCTTCACCTGGCGAGAACGTAGTCAACACGATCTAGACGGAGCCCGTTATGGCTTTCAGTAGTGGTAACAGCGGCGGCCCCATGGCCGACATCAACGTGACGCCCCTCGTGGACGTGATGCTGGTGCTGCTGATCATCTTCATCATCACGGCGCCGCTGATGTCCCACAAGGTCAAGGTGGATCTGCCGGAGGCCAACCTGGTCCAGAAGCCGGACGACACCAACGACCGTAAGGGCCCCATCACCCTGGCAGTCAAGGAAGACGGCTCGATCTACTGGAACGACGAGGAAATCAACAAGCAGACGCTCGAGTCGCGCTTGGCGACCGCCGCCCAGCAGACCCCGCAGCCGCCGTTGAACCTGCGTGGTGACCGCACCACCAAGATGCGCGTCATCAATGAGATGACGAAGATCGCGCAGGAACAGGGCATGCTCGACGTTGGCTTCGTTGCCACCAAAGAGAAGGGGCAATAAGCCATGGCATTCAGTAGTGGTGGTGGCAAAGGCCCCATGGCCGACATCAACGTCACGCCCCTCGTGGACGTGATGCTGGTGCTGTTGATCATCTTCATCGTCACCGCGCCGATCATGACGTACCCGATCGCCGTGGACCTGCCGCAGCGCGTGCTCAACCCACCGCCGCAGCTGGTCGAGCCGCCGCCGCCGATCGAACTCAAGATCGACGCCAGCAACCAGGTCTCGTGGAACAACAGCCCGGTCGCAACCGGCGAGCTGCAGCAGCGGATGGAGCAGGAGGTCCAGAAGGACCCGACCAACCAGCCGGAACTGCGCATCGACGCCAGCCCGGACTCCGAGTACGACGTGATGGCCAAGGTGTTGGCTGCCGCGAAGAATGCTCAGATGAAGAAGATCGGCTTCGTACAGCAGTAAATCGCAATACGCAGTCATGACGCGACTGGAAAGCGCCCCTGGAAACAGGGGCGCTTTTTTTATGTGCTTGGCGGGTTGGGGTGGGCAGATGCTTGCGAGTGCCGGCACGGCCACACCCCCTACAGTGGGCCGGTGGCCGGCAGGAGATGTACAGCCGCCGCACTCGCCGTTGGTCGGTGGTAGTTGGGGACACTGGGGGCTGTGGGATGCCGGCCAGCGGCCGGCACTACCTGTGTTCTCGATGCGTATTCGCGCCACGCGACCAGGCGCTGCACTCGCAAGGCGCTGCACCGCCTTGCCCCGCCGACGGTCGACATACCCTTGTTCGCTCATTCCGCAGCACCGCGCATGCGCCCGACGTCGGCGGCCCGTATCATCCGCCCATGCTCGCCACCTACCCTGCCCTCGCGGCCTGGCTCGACGCCGTCCCCCACCTGCGTCCGCTGCTGATCGCGGCCTATATTCTTTATCTGCTGTGGCTGACCGGCTGGATCATGCTGCAGAAGCGCGAGCCGGTGGCCACGCTCAGCTGGATCCTGTCGCTGGCGGCGTTGCCCTACCTCGGCCTCTTCATCTACTACCTGCTGGGCCCGCAGAAAGTGAAGCGGCAGCGCCTGCGTCGCGGCCGCGCGCGCTCGGGCATGGAGCACTACAGCAGCGTGTGCCCGCCCGACGCCGACTGCACCGAGCTGGCCAAGATCGCCCAGGCCACCACCGGCCTGGCGCCGAGCTCGGCCACCGAGGTGGAGTGGCTGGTCGATGGTGCCGCCACCTACCGGGCGCTGCTGGCCGCGGTCGCCACCGCGCAGGACCACCTGCATGTGGAGTACTACATCTTCAACCCCGACCATGCCGGCACCGCCCTGCGCGATGCCCTGGTCGAGCGCGCCCGCGCCGGCGTGCACGTGCGCCTGCTGCTGGATGCCGTTGGCTCGTCTGCGATCCGCAAGCGCTTCCTGCAGCCGTTGCTCGACGCCGGCGGCGAAGTGGCGTGGTTCCACCCACGGCAGCTGCTCAAGCCGTTCAAGCGCCCGTGGATGAACATGCGTACCCACCGCAAGCTGGTCGTCATCGACGGCCGCGTGGCGTTCACCGGCGGCATCAACATCACCGACGAAGAAGACGAACGCCGTCGCCCCGATGCCTACCGCGACCTGCACATGCGCCTGGCCGGGCACGTCGTGCGCAGTCTGCAGCTGGTGTTCGTGGAAGACTGGATCTACGCCACCGGCCAACCGCCCGAGCGCTTCGCCATCGCCCAGTTGTGGCCACAGGACATGCCCAGCCGCCAGGATGGCCGCATCGATGCGCAGGTGCTGGTGTCCGGGCCGGATTCGGCCTGGGAAACCATCCACCGCCTGCAGGTTGCCGCCATCCACGAGGCGCGCGAGCGCGTGTGGCTGGTCACGCCCTACTTCGTGCCCGGCGAAGCGGCCCGCATGGCGCTTACCTCGGCCGCTCTGGGCGGGCTGGACGTGCGCCTGCTGGTGCCCAAGATGAGCGACTCCTGGTTCGTCACCCAGGCCGCCCGCTCCTACTTCGACGAACTGCTGCTGGCCGGGGTCAAGATCTACGAGTACGGCCCGCGCATGCTGCACACCAAGGCGTTCATCGCCGACCACGAGGTATGCATCGTCGGCAGCGCCAACTTCGATCACCGCAGCTTCCGGCTCAACTTCGAATTGTCGATGATGCTGGTCGACGCCGATCGCGTGGCCGCGCTGGAGGCGATCCTGGCCGCCGAGTTCGACGCGGCGGTGCAGGTCCGCAACGACCGTCGACGCTCGCTATGGCTGCACCGGGTTCCGGAAGCATTTGCCCGGCTGGCCTCGCCGCTGCTGTGACGGCCCACGTGGAACCGCGCGGCCCGGCGGCGCTACACTTGCCGGCACGACGGGGAGAACGATGATGCATTGGCTGTTCCTGCTGCTGGCGCTGGGCTGCTTCGCCCTCGCCCTCAAGACGCCCCAATGGGGGCTGATGCTGCTCGCCCTGCTGGGCGCGCTGGTGTTCCTGCTGGCTTGGGTGCGTGGCCTGTACGTGGCCCGCTTCGGCAACCTGCAGCGCGACATCTCCAGCGTGATCGATCCGGCCGAACTGCGCCGCCTGCGCGAGCAGGGCCAGGCCCGCCGCCAGACCGCCGCCGACGACACCGACACCCCGTAGTGCCATGACCCAGCTCAGCGTCAACGTCAACAAGATCGCGGTCCTGCGCAACTCGCGCGGCGGGGCCGACCCGGACGTGGTGCAGGCCGCCACGGCCTGCCTGGATGCCGGCGCCCACGGCATCACCGTGCACCCGCGCCCGGATCGCCGCCACATCCATGCCGAAGACGTGCTGGCGCTGTCGGCGCTCACCACCGGGCGTGGGGTGGAGTTCAACATCGAGGGCAACCCGTTCGCGCCCCCGCGCGACGGCTACCCCGGGCTGCTGCCGCTGTGCGCGCAGACCCGCCCGGCCCAGGCCACCCTGGTGCCCGATGGCGACGGCCAGCTCACCTCCGACCACGGCTTCGATTTCGCCCGCGACGGCGAGCGCCTGCGCCCGCTGATCGCCGCACTCCACTCCTATGGCTGCCGGGTCAGCCTGTTCGTGGACGCGGGCAACCCGGATATCGCACACGCCGCGGCCATCGGTGCCGACCGTGTGGAGCTGTACACCGGCCCGTATGCGCAGGCACATGCAGACGGCGACGCGGCCGCCATGCTCGCGCTCTTTGCCGACGCGGCGCGGCGCGCCCAGGCGGCCGGCCTGGGCGTCAACGCCGGCCATGACCTGTCGCAGGACAACCTGCGCGACTTCCTGCAGGCCGTACCGGACGTGCTGGAAGTCTCCATCGGCCACGCGCTGATCAGCGAGGCGCTGTACGCCGGGCTCGACGCCACCGTGAAGGGCTACCTGGCGCAGCTGTAACCGGCGCCGGCCGGCGGCGCGGTCTGACGCGCCGCGCCGGGTCACCGTATTCGCGCCTTTGTCCTGTACGGACCCGATCGGACAGGGCCGGCCAGCCTGTGGACAAGTTTGGGGACGAAATGACCCGCATACGCCGGCAGGCCAGTCACCGCCTCGTTTTCGGCGTATATTGGGCCTGTGGTTAGTAATCCTGCTAACGACGCGCCCGCGGATCGGAGACCTGCGCCATGGCTGTTCCAGCCCTGCCCCGTTTGCCCGACTGCGCTGCGCTTACTTCCCCGTCTCAGGCGCTGAGATGGGGTGCCGATAGGCTCTGAGCATGGGTATTGCGATCAAAGGCCGTGGCGCCACCACGCATCTGGCAGGCCGTTTCGAGGTGACCGTCAGCGAAGCCGTGCACGACGGCTGGGATGTCGAGGAGGCCGAGGAATTCGCCGCGCCGCGGCTGCGCACCGAAGTGCGCGCCGAAACCGCGCGCAGCATCATCAGCCGCAACAAGTCGCCGGACGTGGGCTTCAGCCAGTCGGTCAATCCCTACCGCGGCTGTGAGCATGGTATCAATACCCCCTGATTGTTCACTGGACAAAGGGCTATAGATCAATGGTTTAGAGCAGTATCAGTAAACACACCGGCTCGGCAGGAGCGCGCGCAGCAACGGCCAGCTCGCCTCTCTCGGACGAGCTGGCCCTCGCCCATTAGCTGCGAAGAAAGTTAGAGACCTGCGGCGCGTAGCAAGGCTGACATCGACGTGCCCAGACCATCAGCCACGCGCTCCAAGGTAGCGAGAGTGACGTTCTTTTCGCCACGTTCGATCTTGCTGTAGTAGGCACGGTGCATTTCGATGTGGTCAGCAAAGACTTCCTGGCTGACACCCAGAGCAATACGATGCGCGCGGATCACATCTGCAAGCTTCGCTTGATTCGTATGCTCGACCATACGAAGCAGCTTGTGGTCCCAGTACTTTAAAGACTACGCCTCTAAAGGTAGTCTACTTATAAGTACCAATCGCCCGTCTCATGAACTTTTACCTCGTATGTCCGGACCTGGAGTTCACGCTTGAGCTTCCCTTCTCGCCCATGGGCAGTGAGCAAGTCGCAATGCAGGTGCGACGAATGCAGGAAGAGGAAGGTCAAGCCAGGGGTTTCGAACACCGCTTGGCAGAAGAGCTGTCGAAACTCATCCCGCAACTCACCGATTGGGACATCAAGCCGCCCACGGGTGCGCAGATGGCGTACGCGACTTCGCTCTGCGCTCAGCTGGGCATTCCCCTGCCTGCAGCAACACGTCGGTCGCGCGCATTGATGCAAACCTTCTTGGCCGAAGCCAAAGCGCTCCATGGCGAACGTAGCTGACAAGGGTCCTTACAAAAGCAGGCTGTGGATAAGCTTGGGTAGAACCCTCTCACCAAACGCCCGAATGGCCTACAGCTAACTGAATCCCACGGTGTTGCGGTGGTTGTGGTTAGCAATAATACTAACAGCCCGACCTTCCCAAGTTGCTGCCGTGGAACAGGATGCTCGAAAGGCCCAAGTTCCCCTCAAAGGTAGAGGGGCCGCATCGCGTGTCCCAAGCCGTTTCGACACCACTGAGACAGTAGGAGTCGACGATGGCTGGGAATCGGTCTACCACGAGATGGAGGACGCGCCGCGGTTGAGAACTCAGGTACAGGAAGAGCGAGCGCGCACAGTCATCAGCCGTAACTCATCCCCCGACGTAGGGTTTAGCGCGTCGGTCAACCCGTACCGCGGCTGCGAGCATGGGTGCGTCTACTGCTTTGCCCGCCCCTCCCATTCCTACTTGAGCCTCTCACCAGGCTTGGACTTCGAGACGCGCCTGTTTGCGAAGACAAATGCTCCGGAGCGGCTCAGAGCAGAAATTAGCAAGTCGAACTACAAGTGCGCACCGATTGCTCTCGGGATCAACACAGACGGCTATCAGCCGATTGAAAGGAACTACCAAATTACACGCCAATGCCTTGAGGTGCTTGCCGACGCAAAGCATCCGGTGAGCTTCGTCACCAAGAGTGCCTTGATCACCAAGGACATCGACCTGCTGGCGTCGATGGCCAAGGATCGGTTGGTTACGGTCTACTTTTCTGTCACCACGCTCGATAGGAAGCTATCGGCAAAGCTCGAACCACGAGCTGCTGCTCCCCACGCCCGGCTGCGAGCAATGAACCAACTGCACGAGGCGGGAGTGCCGGTAGGGGTTCTGATCGCGCCTGTCATCCCCATGATCACGGACCATGACCTAGAAGCTATACTTCAGGCAGCTCACGAACACGGTGCCCGGGCCGCTGGCTACGTGCTTCTCCGGCTACCTAACGAGATCAAAGATATCTGGAGAGAATGGCTCGAGCTGCACTACCCTGATCGGGCCGCGCACGTGCTTAGCTTGATGCGACAGATGCATGGCGGGAAGGAGTACGACGCCAGCTTCGGCACCAGAATGTCCGGAACCGGACCGGTGGCGGACTTGATCCGCAAGCGATTTGAAAAAAAGCATCGTGAGCTCGGTTTCACGAGGCTGCCAGCGCTCGCCACTCATCTGTTCCAACCTCCCCAGGAGAAGTCGCCACAAGGTCAACTTTTCTAACCAGAGGGAAAGCGTGGTAGCAGCAGTTACGAGCGAAGGATCCAGTCGGAGCGGTGCTTACAGGGACAAGGAGTAACAGGCTCCCGAGTGCTGATACCATCTCCCCGAAACTGAACTAGCCCCTCCTGCGTAGTAAGCTCAGATGGCTCTCTAAACGTATTTGGCTATCCCGCTTCCTCATGACAAGGACTAGCGTATGCCCAAGCAAGTGAGAGGTTTATCAGTCTACCGAAGCACGATTGAGCGATTGCCACAATTTCGTCTCCTTAGCAGCCCTCTCACAGAGGACCAAGCAGCGACGCTGGGATTTGACGGCGTTCCGCTAGCGGGTGCTTCCATTGTGCCAAGCGCCGAAGGGCCCGCGACGTTCTTCAATGCCCGGGGCAAAGAGATCGTCAGAAAGGACCTTCCGATGATCACCAAGTCTCGATCGATCAACAGGTCGTGGAAGGACTGGCACGGGCAAACCCACCACGGCACTCAGACAAGATCTTACGAAACCTATCCCCGGGAACACATTGCACCACCTGGTGAGTTCCTCACCGCCGTGGAGACAGACAGTGGTATCGCAATGGCTACCAGGATCATTGATCGGACTGAGCCAGAAGAGAGCATTGCAAATCTCCTCAACCTCTACCTGGAGTGCTTTCCACACTTTGAAATCGTTGACCCGAACCTTGCGGTGCCGGTCAGGATCGAGAAGGTCAACTGGCGCATTCTTCCTCCTGGGAAGTTCCCGTTCGATCGAGCGATGCAGGTACTGGATAACTATCTGGAGCAGCTTACCGAAAGCGATCGCGAAGCCGCTCGACAGCGCATCCGGACCATCACTCGTCACGAGCCAGACTTTATGGCAGTAGGATTAGGCGGTTTCAGTGAGTACATCGTCTTCGGGTTCACGCGAAAGAATCGGTACGTGTTCG
Source organism: Stenotrophomonas sp. (assembly GCF_036662295.1). Taxonomy (GTDB): domain Bacteria; phylum Pseudomonadota; class Gammaproteobacteria; order Xanthomonadales; family Xanthomonadaceae; genus Stenotrophomonas. The sequence continues at coordinate 80,706 of NZ_JAVWXA010000004.1, read as the reverse complement.
AGAGCCCGGAGACAGGCAACGCCACCTACATCTTCAGGAATGAATGGGAAGAGGTGTCTCAGCTCACTAAGCGCCAGATCCTCCAAGAGCAGTTGCAGGAGGCCCGGATCATCCACACCTCTCGTTGGGCTATAGAAGTCTCAGAAGCAATCCAGAGGAAGTGAGTGGTCGCGGAATGCATCCAGGATGCGTAGACCGAACTAGCATGATTCGCTCTACGCAATAGGCAGCCACCTAACGACACGATTAATCTGAGTCAGAAGATCACAGCAGGAACTCCCTATGAAGCCAACCATCTTGGCGTTGGACCTCGAAGGCACGCTCATCTCGAACGCAGTCAGTCAGATCCCTCGCCCAGGCCTATATCTGTTCCTTGAGGATGTCCGATCTCAGTTCGAGGAACTCGTGCTGTTCACCACGGTTCCCGAAGCACTCGCCCGAAGCATTGCGGGACTGCTGGCTACGGAAGGCAGTGTACCGGCATGGTTTTCCGGACTTCGCTACATCCATTGGTCTGGAAAGACAAAGGATCTCTCCTATGTCTCCCCCCACTTGGGCGATGCCCTTCTGCTGGATGACCACGGCCCATACGTGCATGACAGGCAAGAGAGCCTATGGGTCGAGATACCGTTGTTTGCTGCTCCGTATTCGGCAGACGATGACGGATTGCAGATCGCAACTGCTCGCCTGACCGATCGCATCATGCAACTGGAGAGTGCATCCAACCCGGCCCGCAAGACCGAAGGTCAGCTTCAATGACAGCGTCGTCTCGATGGCGCTGCGCAAGAGCACGCATGCATGGTTCGTTCTCTCCCACAAATAGAACAGATATGGACCACCATGCGAAGAGGCCTCAAGTAGGTCTTCGATAGGGTTCGTCCTGGAGACGCCGAAGACGGCAATCGAAAGGCCGCACTCAGTGAAGGTGCTGCAGGCCTTCTACGGCACCCCTATCTGCGCCGGCAGAAATTAATGTGGAAGCGCCGCACGCACACGCCGTTCCAGCCGATACGATTCGCCGAAGGATGCGCAGCAGCAGGCGCGTCGTCTCCGATCTGCTCATGCCAACTCACTGCCAGCGCGCTTCGGTAGCCATAGACCGCGTGCTATCGACTGCCAGGGTCAGGCGGACCCCCCAAGCTGATAGTGAAAGAGAAAAACTCGAGTACGCGATGACCGAATCCGCTGGGCTTTTGCGCACTTCGCCCCTGCTAGAGTTTGGGCCGTCCTTCACATCAAGCGTACCAGTAGGCTCACGATCAGGCGTAAACCACTGAATCAATGAGAGTAAAAAACAGATCTGATTCTCATTCCATTTGTTAATGTACCGTAAGGCTCACGCGCCAAAAAATTTTTCGCGTACCTGATAGCTTTCGGCGCCATGGCCTACGACGTCGAAATCTGCACCGCGCATGCGATCACTTCACCAGCGACGGTGACAACGGGTGAGCAAGGCGTACCCTTGCCCGAGGGCTTTTGCTTTCTAGTCAGCAGGTCGGACGGATCACTCGTTCAGCCTGCTTTTGAGTTCTTTGCAGATTCTCATCTCACCATTGACCGGAATCCAAAGCTTGCATGCAGCAAGAATACGACGGCAGCAATAGCGGCTGACCTCACCGACTTCCATCACTTCTTGGACGCAAGGAAAAAGCGCGTCTCGGACGTAGACGAGCAGCTCCTCAAAGCCTACGCGGACACATTGACGGACCTGGACTCCGCGGTGACCCTCGAGAAATTTGCCGCCGCGACCATCCACCGAAGATGGTCGACCGTGACCAAGCTAGTCGCCTTCTGTGTGAAACGGGGCTATCTAAGAAAGCCGCCAGCGCTGCTGAGCCAGCAGACAAAGCGAGGAACTGTTCAAGTTCTCGATGTTGACGTGAATCTGCCTGGGCTGAACGACGCTGACGAGCTAATTACTGCGCTGCATCCCGAGACTGTCGTAGGCATTCTCGACGAGCTAGGCCCTAACCCCGTGGTCGAAAGAAACGGGGTCGTTGAACTTGCACTCGAGACCACGGCGCAGCGATTGATGGCTGAGCTGTGCTACCACGCCGGTCTGAGGCGGTCTGAAGTGTGCGATGTGCAAGCGCTCACCATCCTTAAAACGCGTACCGAAGGGCGCGATCCACTTACCGCAGTTGCCATCCCAGTTGTCGGGAAGGGCAACAAGAAGCGCAATGTTCCAGTACCAGTTTGGCTACTGGAGGCGCTGAAACGCTATGCCAAGGGTACTCGGCAGGTCCTTACTGACCTCCGACTTCGGTACCGCAAACTGGGGGATCATGGCGTCCTATTCGTCCTGGACGTAAACGACCGCAGGCACGCGGGTAATCCGATAACTCCCCAGACGTTCGATCGCCATTTCGCTCTCGCCAAAGACAGGTTGCTCAAGCGGCTATCCAAAGAGCTCGACCTCGCTCGCTATGAATCAACGCAGCGCGAGCGGATAACCATCCATGCACTTCGACACACATTCGCCTTGTACACGTACATGGAGAAGCGCGCAAACGGCGACATGGATGCGATCAAGTATGTTCAGTCAGTACTAGGACACAGTCTCAGGGAGACGACCGAGTCCATTTACCTGAGAAGCGCGAATGCCTTCGAGAGCGAAACCAGGGAGTCCATCAGGCTGCACATTGAAGGTCAATCGTTCATGCGACTTGGCGTAGCGGCCGGAAAAGCTTGAGTAGAGAGTTCCGCCGCTAACTCATGCGCATGACCTCGGATGTAACCGACCAACATCCTCAAAGCAGAATCAATATGGAGTGGAGCACAACGTGGCAGGAAAGAGGACCGCCCACCTGCGGCACACCTTAGGAGATGAGGACAAGGTAGGCGAAACAAAGAAATGGGATGTACGCGAGAGCACTGACCGCCTGGAAGCGGCGTTCAGACGCGCCGGAGACCAACGCGACAACATCGTCAACCTCAGCCGGTGGAGGAGCATAGGTGCAGCGGCACCAATCTTCGCCGAAGCCTTCTGCAGAGCCCACAAAAATAGCAGAGAGACAAGTAGATCCTCTTCAGCAAATAACATGGTGAGTGGCCTGGTGCAGTACCTAGGCGCAACAAGAGTGGAGATAAACGGCCCAGATGACGTTCCGATGGACTTGGGCGAATCGTTTCTAACCTATCTGAAAGGAAGGGATGCCACGCACCCGATCACGCTCGCGGTGCAGACGCAGCGTCACTACTACGGGACCTTCAAGAAGGTCGTGCTTGCGCTGCACGAAATGGATCCACGCTGGCAGGTGATCCGTATTCCCACAAAGCCGTTCGCAGGCCTGCCACGTAAGAGCAATCCGAAAGAGCTTGACCGTGCGGCTTGGGCCAACGTCATGAAGGCCGCTGTTGAAGAATGCATCTCGACAATGGACGAAGTATGGCCGCTTCTGGACAGGGTAAACAGTGCCATTGCTCAGAAGAGTAAGGGCGACGCTGTATCGCTAAGCGACCCGGCGGAGGCGATCGCGCAGATCCTGGCAAACTTTGACGGTCACTTTCCTCGCCAAGCGGAGGTTCGCAAGCTCCCAGGCGTAGGAAAGATCAGTGAAAGTGAGTACTTCCGTCTGAGGAGACTTGCGCACCCCATCGGTGGTGATCTGATCCCATTCTTTCTAGTACTGGCCATGCACTCGGGGTTCAACGAGCAGCCACTTAGAACACTCACTCTGGATGGCATATCCGAGCACTACCCGCTTGGACGGAAACGAACGGTGATCAAGTCATCCAAGCACAGGGCTGGGGAGAGCGATCAGGGGTCACCACAGCGAGCGGCCTTCCCCGCCAGCGATCACCCGCTAGCGCCGGAAAGATTGATACGCTTCGTCATAGCTTGGACCAGACGAATCAGAGACTACGCTGTTGGCAAGCTTGCCAATGACTTTTTCCTGCACGCAGTATCCGAAGGTGGGCGGCACAAGCGCCGAGGAATGCTCATTGATTCCTACTCATGCAGAACCGACGATGTAAACACGCGCGTGACCGGTTACATCACGCTGTTCTGCAAACGAAGGGGGCTCAAGTACTCCGGCTCCCGCGCAAATAGGCTTGCGTTCTCTGAAATGGTTGATGGACTGACCGATGGCGACGCCTTCGAGCTCAGAGCAATGCTGGGCCATCGGCTGCTGTCAACTGGTCAAGACAGCTATCAGACAACCACGATGCAGCGTCGGCAAAAGGAACAGATGGCAGGAGCCATGGCGGCCCAAGAGCGCTGGGTGACTTCAAATGGAAGTATTGATACGCGCTCAACCCGGAGTGACCGTGAGCATACGGCAGCCACGCAGGGCTTCTGCTGCGCAGATCCATTCCAAAGTCCGCAACCGGGTCAGCGCCAGGGCAAACTCTGCACCAGCTATGGTGCTTGCCCTGCGTGCCCGCTCGCAGCGGCTGACTCAAATGAAGCCTACGCGCTCGCCCGCTTTCTTCAACTGCAGGAGCTATACGAAGAAGCTAGGGCAGAGCTTGGGAGCGAGATATGGCGGCGAAAGTTCGAGAACGCTTACCTCGCGCTCCGCGACTCTTGGATTCCTGCTGTGAGCACAAATGCGAATCGACAACAAGCGGCGATGATCATGCTGACGTTGCTCCCCACACTTGAATAGTTCGGACCGCACCGTTAGTAGAGCGTCCATTCTAGAGGTAAGGCTATGCCTGCAGTAAGAAAGGTCAAATCAGCGCAGGCGGCAACCCTGCACCCTTCATTCCAGGTGGACTATGACAGTAATGTCTGGACGTTCGCTCAAACCACTGTCGGCCAACAGAGAGAGTTCGTCACCGTTGATTGGGCAATCCCAGTTGCGCGCGGAGAATTACTCACAGACTACAAACACAGAGGACTACTGGATGAACTGAAGTGCTACCTCAAGACCTCCATCGTCGATGAAGCGGTACGCATGACGGTTGGATCTATCCCTTCTACCTACATGGGCATGAGGGAGCTGGTGAAGTTCATGGGGGAGCGGGAAATCCGCACGCTTTTCGACATATCCACAGCTGTGAGTTGGGAGTATGTCGAAGGTCTCGAGGAGCAATACATCATGGCCGGAGGTGATGCCGGTCGAGACAGAGTGTGGACGCATGCCACTGCCTACAAGCTCATTCACCCACTTACACAGATCTACGAGCTCGCGGACAGTTTGCGCGCCAGAGGTGGGCAGGCACCCTGCGAAGCACCGTTTGATGGAAGAAAAACCTATGACGTTGTGACCGGGCCGCTTGGGCTCGCTCGAACGGGTGGATTGCTGCCTATCCCGGACGAGATCTCGGTGCCAATCCTCACCTACGCATATGAATGGATCGAACACGGTTCGGAAGATGTGATCAGACTTCAGGCTGAGATCATCCCGATGCTCATCGACGCAAGGAGCGCCAAGGGACCAAGACGAATCATATGTCTTCGTGAGATCAAACGGCACATCGAGGAGTTCCAGATGAGCCCGATCCCAGGAACACTAACGCCTTGGCATGAGCCCCTGCTCGCAACGGATCGGATTGATGACGCTGGGGACGAGCGCGAAATTAGCGGAACTCAGGCCCTCAGACGCTTAATTCTGATGACTCAAAGCGCATGTAGCACGTTGCTGCAGGCATGCACTGGGATTCGAGCTCATGAGCTGATAGGCCTATCCTTGGACCACGATCCGACGCTACAGCACGGCGTGATCAGATCAGTGATTTCTCTAGACGGACTGATGGAGGTCTTCTCCATCTGCGGCATTTCAGCCAAAAGGGAAGCGACTCGCCATGAGTGGACAGCCGGGCTGCGTCCATTGGGTACAAAGCACCTGCCGATCGTTCTGAAGTCCATCGAAGTGTTGGTTCGACTAATGGAGCCTTGGAGAGCTCTTTCTGGCAGCAGCACGCTGATGCTCAGCTTCTCCCACGCCAAATCCCTTCCATCCGGTGCTGATGGAATTGGCCGAATGACAGCCAACCGAAACTCTCTCCTGCAGCGCGAGTTCGCCGTTGAGGCCCTCACTAAGAAGCGTGGAATTGAGATGACGCAAGCTATCTACGAGGTGAGATCCCTCCGCCCACAGCGATGGAGGATCACCTTTGCGCACTACGTCTTCCGATCCAAGCCGGAGCTTATGCCTGCACTTCGGACCCACTTCCGTCACATGAGCGAGCAGATCACGGATCAAGGGTACATCGGCAACGACGCAGCGCTGCTCGAGAATCTAGAAGGAGAGAGAGTCATGGAGACCTCCAGGTTCCTCGTTCAAATCACTCTTGGCAAGCCGATCGGGGGTGGACCGGCACAGCGGCTTCTCATGCAGCATGCCGAATCAATGGCCAAGGCACTGTCAGTGATGGACGGAGAAACACTGATTGATAAGGCCGTAGCATACGTGAAGCTCACCGACCTGCGGATATGGACAGGGACGTACGCGAGTTGTCTGATCGATATGGTGCCTGATCGCTCCAGTTGCAATCCAGACGCAAGCCTGCTCACCGTCCGTGCCTCGCCAGACTTCGGCGTACGATCGCCCGGCCTGTGTGCGGGGTGCAAGTGCTGCATCATCCTCCCAGAGCATCGGGACTTCTGGGAGGATCGACTTCTGAAGAATCAGGCCATTGTCCAAGCAGATCGGATCAACTCTAAAGACCAGCGATCAAAGATTGCCATGAGTCGTATCGTTCAGAGTCGAGCAGTTCTGAAGATGATATCCAAGGCTACCGGGGACGCCTCCGATCGTTCCGGCGGAAGTTGACGACATTGGCCGCTTCATCCCTGTTGGCACTTCTTTTCTGAAGCCGGGACACTGCGAGTTGAAGGGAAGCGTTGTGGATATTTGTCTTGTACAAAAGAGCCTTCAACCTTGCATTCTCGGCTCTAAGCTTGGTCAGCTCTTCAGTCACTGAGCCGCGCTTCTCCTCCTCAGCTAGTTCTTGAATTTTGAGCCAGACATGCCCCAGTCGAGCGTGCCTTGATCCAAAGCTTCCTCTATTTACGCCCGCCTCCGCCGCGACCGAAGTTGGTGTGATGATCCGATGACCTGCGGCCATCTTCGCTTTCAGCAATTCATTCGTTGGGCGTCGCTTCACCAGACGGTCAAGAGCGGCCAACGCTTTGTCCTCTACTGAGTTGGGTCTGCTCATCCTGCTTTCCGATGATTCGTCGTAGCCAGTACGTAGCCTACGCCACATGCGCCGCCGAATCAGCTGGGTGGCGGCTGAGCCATCGAAGCCAAAGGTCCTTGAGGCCATCGCGCAGCAGGGTGTGGAGGTCATGGGCGAGTTTCCCCACCGGGACTCAAGTCGGTGCGTTCGCCGGTTCCTCCGGCGGAAACCCGCTGGCCATCTACATACTTAGCGATGGCAGTGCGGTCGTGGGCACGCGCGTGAGTGCCGACGGCAAGATACTGGACCAGAAAGCACTTGCGCGACTGGTGGCAAAGCCATGGCCGATAGCGCGGCGAAGCAGCTTGAAGCTGCGTCATGGATTCTGGATGGGTCCAAGAACGCGCCGAAGGTGGTCTACGTGTTCACGGACGCAAACTGCCCGTACCGCCATCATTTCTGGCAGGCGGCGCGCCCCTGGGTGGAGAGTGGCAAGGTCCAGTTGCGGCGCATCATGGTTGGTGTGATCCGTAAGGACACTGCCGGCAAGGCTGCTGCGATCATGACCGCTCCGGGTCCGTCGGCTGTGCTGAGGCAGAACGAGCTTGCGGCCCCGGGCCGTGGCACCGATCCCCTCAAAGCGATTCCCGCACGTATTCAGCGCGAATTGGAAAAAAGAACAGTTGCTGATGACGTCCCTTGGATTTCAGGGGACGCCGGGGATCGTAACGCGCGATCTGGAAGGCGGTCTGCGGAAGGTCAATGGAATGCCGCGAGGGGGAGCGATGTCAGAGGTTCTTGGGCCTCCATAGCTCGATCCACACATTATAGCTATAAGGCCAGTACGACTTGGGGCTGGCGGCCCTCCGTCAGCTCCCGACCAGTGAGTTGCGGGAGCAGTTTGCGTCTGAACGGGGCGCTCGCCTTCCTAGGTAGCAGGGTCGATCGTGTGCGCGACCGTAACAGATAAATTCGACTGTCACCGATACCTGTTACGGTTGAATATGAATGTTACGGTCGCTTATATGAACGACCTCGACGCCGCTGCCCGCTACCTCCAAGATCTACTACCCGACATGCTCGGTGAGCTCGAGTGTTGGCCCAGTTCCAGGGCGCACACCCTGCCTCACTTCCTCGCCAGTCTGTTCGGCTTGGCCGAGACTGATCTGCTGGGAAACCGGGTGCTGCTGGCGAACGTCATGATGCAAGGTGACGCACATTAATTGACGAGACTCACGGGTGGATGCTCCGGGCGGAGGGAGCTTCGTAAGTCGTTGATTGAAATTCACATACTGGTGCCAATAGCGACACCGCCGCCCAGGAATACCGGTCGTGTCCAAGATTTCCATCCATAGAGAATTGCCTACTTCCACTGCATGGAATCCGACTCCGCCAGTGGCCAGAAGCGCCTCGGAAGTGGTCCGAGGGCGATAGCGGGTGTCTGCCTCGCCTGATCGCCTAAGCATATTTTTACGAGCTTGCACCTTCTTGCACTGCTCGAAGACGGGCTACGGGCGGCGGACAGAACCAACTTCCATTCTGTGGCCCCACATCATTCATAGCACTTTCCATCTGGCTAGCACTTGGACTCTGGTCGCTTTAGTCTTACGCTGACCATGGATTGCCAAAGGATTGTCAAAGACATGCTCTACGCCTGGATTAATGAGCAGAAGCGCGCGCCAAGCCGGAAGGGCGAACGAACAACGTGCCTCGATTGCGGCGGCCTCCTCACCTCTGTCATGCCGGTGGAGAACGTCCCGCATTGGAGGCACAGGGCCGGCGACTGTGATTCCTGGAGCGAACCGGAGGGCCCTTGGCATCTGAGTTGGAAAGAGAAGTTCGAAGTCAACTGCCGTGAGATCGCGTTGCGAGATGGATCATCAGGAGAACTGCATCGCGCCGACGTTCTGGTGAATGGCGGCGAGCCTGATGCCACTGTCCTCGAACTGCAGCACTCTGCTATCAGCGAAGCCGAGCGAGACGCTCGAGAGGCATTCTATAAGCAAGATCACCGGATGCTCTGGCTTGTCCACATTCACAGTGAGAACAGTTTCCTTGGTCATAGCTTTGGCTTGTCGCTGGACTTCAAGTCTCGTCCTGTTGATATCGATGGAAGAAAGTTCGCAATCATGACCTGGATGGGGTCAAGTAAACAGTTCATAGAGAAGTGGAAACGTGCATCAGCACACGTGTTCTTCAATGCCGGCCCCTTCATTTTCTACCTTGCCGGCCCTAAAGTGCTAGCAAGACTGGAACGCCCGCTCAGTCGAGGAGAGTTTGCGCTGTGCCAGTTGAGCCACGATGATTTCGTACGGGCTGTCCATGGAAGGGACAATCCACCATGACGACCATACAAGACGCTGGGGGCTAAGCACGAAGTTGTACTAATTTCTGTTGTTCTTATCGGCTACGTGATGGACATCAGAGGGCATACCGATTCACGGTTGTTCTTATGCCTCGCCCAGGGCGCGCGCAGGATCGGGTTCCGGCGTCGCATACGAGACTGATGATTACATAAGATCGCCGCATTTACGTGTGCCGTGTCACATAGGCCTTTGGCTTTGTCGCGTTTTGCTTGTCGCACGCGTCCATAGAAAAGTAGGACGATATCTCGACGCGGAAGTTTTCAAAAATTCACGCCGTTGATATGAAAGCCAGCCATGGCTTCTTTTCAGGCGCCTCACGTTGTCGGCTCCACTAGAGTCAAAGGCACATCATGAAGTGGCTAAAGAAACTCACGAACGCATTCAGGAGGAACAGCATGACCCAGCCTAGCCCAGTAGGCGCAACACTTCGCACCAACGATCTCAGCTTTTTCTGGTTCCTCGTAGATGCGCCAATGGCGATGGACACGCTTCTGATCGAGCGATTTCATGATGCCGTAATCCGGCCGGAGAGCATCATAAAATCCGAATCTGAATCAACGGCAGACAAGTGGATCACCCAGCAACGCTTGGGCGCAGAGGGTAAGGGATCCGGGGAAGTTCCCTTTGTGGTAAAGCTGGCCTTGAAGGGAAAGTTTGAGCATCGCGAGACGCAAGAGGATGCAGCTTCTCTCTCTCGACAACTTGAGATCCCGCGAACCCCTGAGCGACTTCTGGAGGAGATTGTCGCCTTCTACCTTCTCAACTTCCCGGATAGGGTTCTTCGGGTCGATCCTGTGAGCACCAAGGTGTTCACCGCCGACTCGGAAACAGAACAAAAGTACGAGATATTGGACGAGACATGCGCCAGGCCAGGCCCCCGTCCGATCGTACTCATTGACGCACCAAAGCTCACGAAGATCATGCCAATCGCAGGTGAGTTCATGAACGGCAAGCTCGACGTCGTGTATGACTCACTCATCCTTGCGCTATCTACCGCAGATGCACCTCTTAGACGATTCGCTCGAGGAATGGACCGGGATAAGAAAGCGGAGCGGTGGAAGGAACTGGCGGACCGCTTTGACGCAAGTACAGCTATGCAGGTCCTTGAAGATGCCGCACGAAGGAACGACAACGCGCGTTTCGACTGGGTGGACTTCCGGATGGCCTGGGGAAGCGAGGGCTTCCCTTCTCCACTGCATCTGCACATGGTGCCCAATGGGCGCTATCCGACTGGCGTTTTCGGGCATGCCTTCATCAGAAGGGCCTTCAGCAACGGTGTACGAATTGTTGGCACCCTCAAAAGCGGCGGCGACATCAACGTTCTGGCCATCTATGAAAGGTGAGATTCTCCCAACCAGCTAACGCTGGCTCGAACTGCCGAGAGATCCAGCCACGAAAGATTGGTTGCCGGGCTGCTCGCGGCCGGCATCTGCTGTCGTGCGCGTCTCCGTGTGGACTGTGGACCCCCACGATCGAGCGCTAATAGACTCGACGGCTCGCATTGGACAGCGCTCCTGCGTGGCTGGTGCGTCTAATGCGCCTCCTGCACCCTGAACATCTGAATTGAAAGGCCCGAATGAGCACCTTCGATGCAAATCACAAGGCGATAATATCCGCCTTCATGTCCTTGAAGAGCAAAGCAACGCTCCTTGAAAAGGATCTGTTGATAGATAGTTACCACATTAATAGGAACAACCTTCCCTTCATTGAAGTTCAGAACTACTTCTCGCTTCTTAGAAGCGTATGCGATCTCCCGCTGTTCATGATGATCAACGAGGAGGTCTCCAGCGTGGGCGCGAGGCACCTGATCCCGAAACTGGTGGACGAGATGCGTGCTGACAAGTGCATCGCAACGCACGTTACCGTAGGCGGAGAGCTTGCCGAAATATCACAGGGGGACTTCCATGCGTCACTCTCGGACATCCGAGAACTGTTTGTTGGCCGAGTCAATCACATGGTCAGCAGCATGATGCTGGACTTCACGGTCTCAGCATTCTCCTGCTTTGAGTACTGGATCACCAAGTTGTATGACGGCTATCCTGAATTGGATACTGCGTATAGCGAGAGCCGTACCTCCAAGGCGTCCAAGCTAATCGAGCTTGCTGGCGCGGCAAGCTCGCCCGAGTGTCAAAGGAAGCTCGTCAACCAAGCTCTCAATATACGAGGATCCTTCGTACCATTTCCCGACAAACTCAACGCTCTTTACAAGATGGTCGACAAGAAGGCGTACGCACGAGACATCAATAAGGACAAGGAACTTGTCTCCTTTCTCGGTGCCAGACGTAACACCGTCCACAACGCAGGGATTCATAGGAACAAGAACCGCAACGTCTCGCATAATGGTGCCTCCTATCTGCTTGAACAGGGCAAGCCGTTCCATAGCGACAGCTATCCGCAGTCGATTGAGATGATCGGGGAGTTGACCGACATTTACGTAAATGTCGTAAGGTCCTTGAATCACCTGCCACAGAACTCTTTAGCCTCCGAGGTCGTAGAGCAAGAGGTGCTGGTTCACTTCGAGAAAACGATCCGCAGCGCTCTTGCCTGTCCTAGTCCAGCCCCGGTGGCCGAGATCCTTGGCGGCTTCTTTGGTATAGGAGAGCGTCAAGCGGCCAATATTGCCGATGCCGTGAACGCCATAAAAGCGGATCCTTCCTGGGACCCTGTCGAGTTCAACATCTATGAGATCCTGACGAGCGATCTGCAAAAGCCAAGGGGCCATTCGTCAGCTTCTGCCGCGGGTCTTGGGTGACCAGCAGTCAACGCAAGCGTTTCCCGGGTAGCTCGCGAGGCATGATTGAAGCTTCTGGGTGCCCCCATCCAGCGAACTGCTCAGGGTAGGCGCTGCGCTCCGCATAGTGAGGCCAGCATCCACAGAGAGCGCCTGCGCCGACCAGGCATAGGCGAGAGTGCATACGGGTCTTCTGCGCAAACTCCTATTTATCGCTCCTCGAACGCCGCATGATCTGCCAACGCCTTATAGACCAAGAAACCCCCACCTTTTAGAATGCGCGAACCGACAGTTATCCCTGGCACAGGGGGGAGTGGCACGGATGCCCAAGCACAGTACCCGGACGACACTTTGGAACCCTTCCACGCCCGGCGAAGAGGTATTCCTCTGTCTGCATCGCGGACTTGGGCTGACACTGAACGTCTCGAGTACGGATGAGGATCGTGGAGTCGATCTTGATTGCCTCGGCTCGAAAGAGTATTTCTCCGAATTCGTCCAACTCTCCGCTACAACCGACGTCTTTGTGCGATGCATCATTGCATCACGGGAAGTCCACCGCGCCGTCGGGTCTGGCGCTAAGCCCGATGATGTCAAGCGTGGCATTAAGCACTTGGATTTGCCAATCGCGATCAATCGCGATCGCCATTTCATTGAGCGGCTCTTCCACGCTGGAAGAATTGCGTCTGAGCGCTCGCGGGGTATGAATCTCGCGCTGCAGAAGACGCTGGTCAAAGACCTTGCCAACTGCTACATCTGCGGAAAGAAGCTGATCGCGAAAGCCTCCTCCAAGGATGACAAGCATGCCGAGCGAACAGCCGATCACCTATGGCCTCTCTGCTTCGGCGGCTCCACCTCAGCAGACAACTTGCTTCCAGCGTGCTTCAAATGCAACAACGTCCGAAAGTCGCTCCTGTCGTGGGCGTCCGGCCCGGTCTACAACACGTTTTGGAGTAAGGGCTCTGAAGGAGCAGCTAAAGACCAAAAGTCCAATCCGGAGCTTGAGGTGACGATACCACTAGCTCTCGCCCGTCTCATGGATCGGGCGTCTGGGCATGGTAGGGATACGATCAAGCGCACCATGACACTTAAGGAGGCGGCGCTCGAACTAGGCCCCATTCGGCCCGATTTAGACTATCGCGATGACAAGCACTACGTGTTCACCGAACTACTCATGATGACGAGGACTTAAGCATGGCGACCAGGAAGAGAAAGGCCGATAACTATCTTTATGACGCCCTGCTGTACTCACAAAGGGGCGTGGCAAAGAATTCGCCTGAGTTCATCCTTTTCCATGCCCCTGCTGGCGAGATCGCCGCTTGGGCTGATGTCGAGCGTTTGAGCAAGGAGAATCGAACCGCGGCGCAGCGTGCATTGCGTCCGATGAAGGTAGCCAAAGTAAAAAGGTTCCTCGCGGCCTCTCCGAAGAACACCATTCCAACGTCTGTCATCGTTGCTCTGGACCAAGAGGGCGTGGAGTTCACACCCTCGGGACGAAGCCAGGGAACGGCCGGAAAGCTGCGCGTTGTACTTGACGGCGAAAAGAAGCCAGGCCTGATCATCGATGGCCAGCATCGCGTCTTTGGTGCTAATGAATTCGATCCCGACCTACCCCTGAACGTTATAGCTATCGTCGGCGCGGACGGAGCTGAGCGCGCTTTTCAGTTCATTGTCATCAACAACACCCCGACCAAGGTCAGCAAAGACCATGTGCGCGCGCTTAATCTCAACTACAACCCCAAGCGCCTGAACTCCCGCCTGGTGGAAAGTGCAGGCGTAACTCTCGGCATGGACAACGAGGTCTATGAAGACCTGCAGGTGATCGATCGAAGCGCGCCGTTTGAAGGCATGATCAAGATGCCGACCAATCCTAAAGGTAGCATTCCACTAAACGCCATCGAGGCCGCGCTTGACCAGGTCAAGGAGCGCTCCGCGTATTTGTTGATAGAAGAGTACGAGGTAGATGTCTTCCTACAGATCTGGAAGACGGTGAGCGAGGTCTATGCATCAGCCTGGGAAAAGGGTTCCCGGCTGCTTCACAAGGTTTCGCTTTATGCACTGACCAATTTTATCTGCGAGAACCTCGAGCACCGGGTAAAGCTTTCAGATGATCTGGACTTGCTCGACCCGGACGTCCTGTCCGATACCGTCCGCGCAATTCTCCAGCATGTAGATATCCACTTCTGGACGACGCCATGGAAGGGAACAGAACTCGATACCAGCACCGGGCGAAGGATCGTAGTGGAGGCACTGAAACTCACCGAAGCCAATAGTCGCCGCGGGCAGCCCTGGCATCATGAAGTTCGTATCCTTGACCCAAGTCACATCCCGAGAGTCAACGCGAAATCACAGCAGAGTGCTAAAAGCGCAGGTGCAAAGAAGCCGCGCAAGTCCGCGGCCAGCCCGGCAACTGCGGCCCGGCGTTCTCTGGATAAAGGAGTCAAGGCACGCGTGGAACCGCGAAAGACCTTGAAAGCTGCAGCCAAGAAGTCGGTAAAGAAGGCTGCCAAGAACGTTCCAAGAAGGAAGGGCGTGCGCTAATAGTCGCTCCGGAGTAAAAATGCTCGCAGTGCGCGCTCCGTAAGGGGCAACGCGCTGCGATCAATCTTTGTCTGAGATGTCGCTGAGCGCCACACCTTGCCTAGGTCGCCAGCCGCTCTCATAGAGTAGCCGCGCCACATTGGCATGCAATGGGCACGCCATGGTCGTTGTTGATCTAAGCAAACGGCACGAGGCAGGTGCGACCCGTAGTCAGTTATTCCGCCCGGTGACGGTGATGAGGTTGTCCAGCACCACGGGGCGGGCCGGGTCTTTCAGGTCAACGCTCAACTCGGTAGTCGCGGCCGTAGCACCGGTGCGACTGCACATCGGATGCCTGCGGAGTTGGGCGTAGAACAGCGCCAGGGAGACAACCCTGCCCTCCAGTTGCGTCCTATGGATCATTCCGGTCCATGCGTATGTCTGCTCCAATGCAACGAAGTTGGCCTTCCCTCCGTTGCATCCAACACAGACGACTCTCTGGTTCTGCGGTGAGTTGTCGCCGTAAGTCGAGATCGGCCAGTCATGATCGATCGAGGGGCGGCGGTACTGCGGGTTAGTCCAGTGCAGCTTGTTTGGGTCCGGGTTAGGCACGCCCCTGTAGCCATGGGGCGACACAATGACCTGTTCTTCCAAGTCCTCATTGCAGAAGCCCAAGCCACATATCTGACAGCGGAAACCTGCCGACTCAAGCTTTGCTGCGGTCACCTTCGCGCCCTTGCTGCGCGTACTAACCTTGAATCTCTGGTAGAGGCCCTGCACTAAGTTGAGCCGATCTTCCGTGGATACGAGACCATGAGCGGTGAAGTGCTGATCGCCTGCGTCGCGAATGCTCGATGATGCGTCGGACGGGCGCATCCAAAGGCTAAGTGGCAAAGCGAAGGCCCTGGCACGCTCGATCAGTATTCGAACGGTTGACCGCTCGAAATCCTGTTCATCTGCCTGCAGCAAGGTCAGAAGTTGTCCCTTGACGTGCTTCAGATCTTCCGCAGAGAGTCCCGAGAGCGCCTGACTGAGACTCGTCTCATCCTGGGCTAGCGCTAAATCGATCCAGTCCATGAATCACTCCTGGAAGAGCCCGAGCTTTCGATGCCCCCACGCCTTTCGGCCGATGTTTCGCCTCGTCTCAGTGATGGCGTCACGAAGAATTCGACGCCCGACCGTGGTCTGCAGACCCTTCTTCTTCCATTCGTCAGAGAAGAACGTAGAAGGGAAGTCCGTCCAGTAGTTGAACGCCCACTGCTGCGTCAGTTCAGGCTTGGAAAGTTGCTTATCCCTAGCATCTGCCCAGTTCGACAAGACTAGTCCCTGAATTTCTTGCAAGGAGACAATCTTAAGAAGATTTGATGGATTTGCATCCGTGGACTCCTGCCAGAGCCGTGCATCCTTGCCTTCAAAGTAGGCTCGTGTGCCACGCCAAAACGCAAAGAAGTGGTCCAGCCATTCGCCCTCTGCCGTGGACCACGTCGCGTCGGCCAGCAGAATTGGATACGACCGAGGAATGTTCTTGAAGTCCCTTACAAGGTTGGACATACCCGGGTACTGAAGGAAACCTGGAGCGCCTTCCACCTGGAAATCAATCATCCCCTTGAACGGCGAAGCATCATCCGTGTTGATACGCTCCATGACGCCCGCACTTTCGACCTTGACCTTTGACGTCTCAAGTCGGCTGTAGACGCTCTTGATCTCTTCGTTGTTGAGCGAAGTGGCGATGATGGAACTGAGGAAGGCAGGTTTGATTGGCCTCGCCTTCTGGTTGATCACCACGAACTGATAAACGCTCTCAGCCCAACTTGCATTCGGTACTGCGCAGACAGAAAGAAGAATTCCCTCATCCGCCATTGCGGCACCAAAAATACGGTGCTGCCCATCTACAATGATCCCGGGGCGGAGAAAGGAGTACAGGACTTGTCTCAACTGGTCTTCTTGCGGCCAAGGCAGCAGTCCGTTCTTGTAACCTAGCAATCGCGCGTAGAAGTCCCCTAGGTAAGACTTGGCAGTGGCACCTCGCTCCGGCTGGACCAAGCCGTCGGCCTCGTCGGCAGCCGTCTCTTCCACCTCTTGGGATTCCTCGAGACGGATCGCCTCAACCATCGCAGATGCCACATCGCTATCGATCAGTTTAACAACGTCGAGCGGAAGCCTTTCGCGTAGATGAGCAAGCACCTTATCCGCCAACTCAGCGATTGGCACGCCTTCCAAGTCCTCGGTTGTAATCTTGATGCGTACCACTGCGCTGTGCGAGGCTGAGACCCCGGCAATGGGCTCTAGTTCCACCCCGCCTGTAAGCCCAACCACCACCGACGTCGGTGTGATGTTCTTCGCGTCCTCCTTAAAGAACGCAGCGACATCTTCGATTCGTGAGGGATTCAGCGTCCGCTGAAAGCCATGCTGATAGTCAAATGCCTTTCGCGGCACCCCAGCCCAAGCACGGATTTCACCGGCGGGTGCGACGAACAGCAGAACTTGGCCCGCGCCCTCGCGCGGTTCGTACAGTTGCGCGACGTACTCGAACACCGTGTCATTCACGACTACCCCCTATTAATGCAGTGATCCTGCACCCAGTTGCAAACAAACCGCGGTCCAACCCGTCAGGAAAGCCCCGCGCCGTGCAGCGAGATGGCAGTCCCGACCAGTGTGACCGCGCTCTTGAGCGACATGAGGAACAGACGTCCAACGAGGAGGAGAGGCGCTGTCCCTGCGCGGTGCCCTGTGCGCGTTACCGCTCTGCGGCTATACCCCATGGTACGGCAGGTACGCCTGGCACTTCCAGACCCGCCTACGGCAACTAGGCCCAAGGGTAGAAAACTGCAACTTTGCCGCCCGCAGCCCTATGCGACAGTTTTAATTACTGCACGCATCGGCGAAAATGCAATGAGGTTCTTGATCTCTCTTCCGCTCCGTGAGCTAATGCTTCAACTTGCGCCCACCTCATCACACCCCTCCGCCCAAGAGAGCCTAAATGATTGATTATAAAGGTGATGATTCTAAAGGCGCGGTGGGCTGCCTGTTGGTGAACTGCAGCGCCCGCAAAGCGAAACTGTCAATGAGGGGACCTCGCGGGCGAGATCTGCCTCTGGGGAGTCAAGCCGAGGTTGCGCGGGCTTGGCTTGCTGCCACTGCGCGGTCAGAACTGGAGCTTGTGCCCGCCAAGGACCTGTACTTGGGGTCTGGACTGCAGCG
Source organism: Stenotrophomonas sp. (assembly GCF_036662295.1). Lineage (GTDB taxonomy): Bacteria > Pseudomonadota > Gammaproteobacteria > Xanthomonadales > Xanthomonadaceae > Stenotrophomonas. The sequence continues at coordinate 62,817 of NZ_JAVWXA010000004.1, read as the reverse complement.
TGTGTGGCGGGCCTCCAGGCATCTTGGCAAGCCCATGTGGATCGTATCGGCTGGGCTTGGTCTTGTCCGTGCCGAACAACCAGTGCCCGGTTACGACCTGACTCTGTCTGAGCAGTCCAGTGATTCCATCCAGGCCCGTGTTCAAGGCGGATTTGACCAGGCCCTGTGGTGGCAGCAGATCCAGCGCGGCCCTTTTGCTCACCCCGTCTCAGCATTGGAGACAGCCCTGAGCGATAGTGGGCGGGTCCTGATCGCACTCACCAAGCCGTACGTAAGGATGGTCGGCCCGATCTTGGCTGCCTTGCCCGCAGATCAGATTGCCAAGCTTCGGTTCTTTGGTGGCGGAATAGAGAAGGTGCTACCGAAGATCTTGCACGCTCAAGTGATGCGGTACGACGAGCGCCTTGACCAGATAGTGCCCGGGATCAAGCTGGACGGTGCTGCGCGGGCCCTGGAGCACTTCGTTAGTTTGGTCGCCAAGCGCACGGAAGGTACTGCAGAGCAAGACCAGACCCTCATCGATGCGGCGCTTAGCGGCATTGCCCGCTCCGCCTCCGTCAAGCGGGAGCCGATTGGGGACGACGAACTGAAGGCACTTATGGTGCCTTGGCGTGCCCACGGCTTGTCTTTCTCCCAAGCGTTGCGTCGGTTGCGTGACGTGGAGTTGCGCTCCGCCGAAGAGCGGCGCTTCCGTAGAATCTACTCACAGGTGACACCATGAGCCGCAGTATCGGGGCATCTGTTCGGGCTGTCCGCAGCAAGCAGGCGGGCGTGTCGCTGTATGCGTTCTTCCTACCAGGTGCAAAAGTACTGGAGATCGCGGATGTGTCGCGATTGGAGCGATCAAAGGACGGCCTTGATGGGTTCCAGCGAGACGCTATCCAGAAGCACATCAGTGCAATGGTTGACTACCTCAATAGCGGGGATGTTCTGTTCCCCAATGCCATTCTGCTGGCACTGTCACCCAAGGCCACGTTTACCCGCTCTCGGGGACCTTCGCCGGAGGGACTGATTGCGTGTGGCGATCCAGGTGTCCTGAAGCTTCCTGTCGCCCGCGATGGCACCAAGCTGGCATGGATCGTGGACGGACAACAGCGTTCCACTGCTCTGGCCAGAGCAATTGATGGCGACCTCCCGGTTCCGGTGATCGCGTTCGTATCCGACGATCTTCAGGTTCAACGCGAGCAGTTCATCCTGGTAAACAAGGCACGTCCATTGCCCAAGCGGTTGGTAGACGAACTGCTTCCTGAACTCGATGCAAGGCGATTGCCTCCTGACATGGCCATGCGTCAGATACCCAGTGCGCTCGTGGACCGGTTGGACACCGATCCTGACTCACCGTTTCACGGCTTGATCCGGCGCACAACGACCACCAAGGATCCCGCTCGCGTTGTGATGGACTCGGCCTTGGTGCGGATGCTGCAAAAGCAGATCCACCAGCCATTGGGTGCCCTTGCGTCATACCGGTCTCTCGATGGCGGAAGTACCGATCCTACCGCGATGTACGGCCAGGTACTTAGCTTCTGGAATGCGATCAAGCGAGCATTCCCTGAGGCATGGGGCCTGCCTCCCGAGCAAAGTCGCCTCCTGCACAGCGCTGGCATCACCGCTTTGGGCGCGCTGATGGACTACCTCAGCCCCCGTCTAACCAAGCGAGGCAGCGAGGAACAGTTCTATCTGTCTGTGCTTGGAAGCATGGCACCAGACTGCGCGTGGACGTCTGGCCGATGGTCCGACATGGATTGTGCTTGGAACCAGGTCGAAAGCACCGCCAAGGACATCCGCCTGCTCAGCGACCAGTTGATCCGCCTTTCCCAAATACACAACCTAAGGCAGATGGCCTAATGAAGTTCATTTACGCCGATGCACTGGACTTCGTTGATCCAGACTTCGACTTCGCCAGTGACCGCACCTCCGAGGGACGGGTGGTGCAATGGGACGATGAGTACCCGCACGAGTTCCTTGAGCGCTCCCCCTACGACGGCATCCTGGTCTCTCGAGGCGTCGTCGGGGACATCCAGCATCAAGGAAAGTACACCTTGCCCCAGGTGATGCGCTTCCGCAGAGAAGGCGCACGCAAGTTTCTGCGCTACACACTGGACAAGTACCCTGATAGCCTGCTGTTTGGCGATTGCGGTGCCTTTACCTACCGCGACCAAGCCGTGCCCCCGTACACCCCCATCGATACCATGGAGTTCTACGCCGATGGCGGCTTCACCCACGGTTGCTCGGTCGATCACATCATCTTCGATTTTGATGAGGGAACCGGCCGGTCCCGCGCTGAGATGCCGCAGGATGTCTTGGACCGCTACGACTTGACGCTGCAGTTGGCCAGCGAGTTCTTCGCTGAGAGCAAGCGCCTGAAGGGTTTCATCCCGATGGGAGTCATCCAAGGCTGGTCCGGGCCCAGCATGGGCCATGCAGCCGCTGAGTTGGTGAAGATGGGCTACACCTACCTCGCCGTAGGAGGCTTGGTGCCGTTGAAGATCCCGCAGATCCATGCCGCTTTGTCGGCGATCCGTAAGGCCATTCCCGGTCACGTCAAGCTACATCTTCTCGGATTCGGAAAGATTGAGAATCTGGCCGAGTTCGAGCAGTACGGCATTGCCAGCTTTGACACTACGTCACCCCTGGTGAGGGCGTTTAAGGATGCGGTGAAGAACTACTTCTCACGCGACAGCGAAGGCCAGTTGAGCTACTACACCGCCATCCGTGTCCCCCAAGCCCGCGACAACAACAAACTCAAGGCCAAGGCCCGCCGCGGCGTCTTGAATCAGGAAGTGGCCATGAAACTAGAGGCGGCTGCCCTGGACTCTGTCCGCACTTTCGCAGGCGGAAAGATGCCGATCGAACCGGCCTTGGATAACATTCTTGCGTACTGGAAGGCTTTGAATTGGCGCGAAGACCATGACGATGCCAGCCAGATGCGCTCACTCGTTAAGCAGCGCGCCATCTACCACCGCACGCTGACTGAGCAGCCTTGGACACGCTGCAACTGCCGGGTCTGCACTGAAGGCGGTGTTGAGACGCTTCTGTTCAGGAGCAGCAACCGCAACAAGCGCCGCGGGTTCCACAATCTACATGTGTTCTACGAACACCTTCTCGCTCACAGGCTCGCAGCATGACCAAGCAACTGACTTTCACCGCCATTGCCCCGCAGCAGTCGCCCGACTCCCAAGTAGCATTTTTCGTCGCCACCGCAGACCAGATCGACCAGATCGCCACTATTCAGCGCCTGGCCCGCGACGAGGAGGGCCTACCGACCGGCTTCCAGCGTCCGCAGATCGCAAAGCACATCCGCGAGATTGGCGACTACCTCGCACGCCCTGACGCCATCTTGGCCAATCCGATCGTGCTCGGGTTCGTCGGCGGCGCCAAGGTAAGGAAGGCAAAAGACGGATCGACTCAACTGGTGGTGGACATCAGCAAGGGTGCCCCGGGCCTCATCGTGGATGGCCAGCAGCGATTCAGCGCGTTGCGCGAGATCGGGCGTGGCGGCTTCCAGGTACCGGTTTCAGCCTTCATCTGCGAGAGCCTGGAGGAGCTGACCCAGCAGTTCATCCTTATCAACAACACCAAACCCCTAAACAAGGGGATGATCTATGAACTGCTTCCCCTGGCTCGCCAAGGGGGAATGCCTTTCCGCCTGGAGTCGCGCCGTGAAGCGTCGGACCTGGTTGCGTCTCTGAACTTCCGAAAAGGCTCGTCTCTCCGCGGCATGATTCGTGGCCAGACCACTCCGCACGGCGTCATCCAGGACACGGTCATGCAGAAGCTGATCATGAATTCGATGTCTGATGGTGCCCTCCGGATGTACCGAAATGACCACAAGCTGCTGCAGAGCCATGGATCGGAGCTGATCAGCGAGTATTTCCATGCAGTACGCCACGTCTTCCACGATGCCTGGAAGGACCATACCCCCACGACGTCCCGGTTGATTCATAGCGTAGGCATCACAGCGATGGGCTTTGTCATGGAGTACCTGCACTCTGCGCTGGGGGCCACGACTCGCGAACAGTTCATTGAACCGTTGACGGCCTTGCGTCCGGCGACCGCCTGGACGGAGGGTGAGTGGGTATTCGGGCCGGAACGCCGGCGTTGGAACGGCCTGCAGCAGGTGTCAGCGGACTGGAAGCTTCTGACCTTCTACCTGGTCCAGAAGGCTCGGGAGGCAGTGGAGAACCCAAAGGGAGTCAAAGCCCATGTACGCAGTTAAGGAAATCTTCTACACCCTTCAAGGGGAGGGTTTCCAGGCGGGTCGACCAGCAGTGTTCTGCCGGTTCTCTGGCTGCAACCTTTGGTCTGGCAGAGAAAAGGACCGCTCCAAATCAGCCTGTACCTTCTGCGACACGGATTTCGTCGGGGTAGATGGCCTCAACGGCGGGAAGTACCCTGATGACGGGACTCTGCCCTACATGATCGCCGACCTGTGGCCCCACCACGCAATCGAGAACCGCCTGGTTGTTTTCACCGGTGGCGAGCCACTGCTTCAACTCGACGAGCCCCTCATCCGCGCCATGCATGCGTTGGGGTTCAAGTGCGCGGTCGAGTCCAACGGCACCCTTGAGCCGCCTGGAGGAATTGACTGGCTGACCGTTAGCCCCAAAGGATCGGCCCCGCTGAAGGTCACGCGGGCCAATGAACTCAAGCTGGTGTACCCCCAGCCTGACGCCCCGCCGGAGAGGTTCGAGCACTTTGTGGCCGACCAGTACTTCCTCCAGCCCATGGACGGACCGGACCAAGCAGAAAACACGCGAGCAGCTGTCGAGTATTGTAAGGCGCACCCGAGGTGGCGGCTGAGCATGCAGACGCACAAGTACCTAGGCATCCCATGAGCGAGCCAATTTTCAACATCTGCAAAGAGTTTCACTTCGATGCTGCGCACCAGTTGGACGCAGGTCCCGATGGCGATCCCCGGTACCGGCGGATTCACGGTCATTCCTACCAGGTTGAGGTCTGGGCCCGGGGTCCGCGCAATGCGCGGGGCTGGGTGATCGATATGGGGGACTTCGAACGGCGCATCCAGCAAACCAATGCGAAGATTGACCATGTCTTTTTGAACGAGATCGAAGAAATGGGCGCGCCTACAATGGAGAACATTGCCTACTTCATCTGGCGCGACCTTCACGACTTCACAGGCCTGCACAAGGTCGTCGTCAAGCGTGGTCAGAACGGCGAGTCCTGTGAGTACCTTGGAGAGCACGATGGTGACTGAACTTCAGTCGGACAATGGTGGCATTGATCAGCGTTCTGCCTTGGTGGTGTTCTCTGGTGGACAAGACTCCGCCACGTGCCTTGCATGGGCTCTGGATCGGTTTGACCATGTGGAGACACTCGGATTTCACTATGGCCAGGTGCACGACATCGAGATGTCCGTCCGGGAGGGAGTACGAGAAGCCATCCGCAACATCAGGCCCGAATGGAAGGACCGGCTGGGTCCAGACCACGTCCATGATGCCGGCATCATCGGTGAGATCAGCCAGTCAGAGCTCACCGGAGCAAGCGAGACCAAGCTTCGCACCGCAGGACTTCCTGCAACCTTCGTCCCAGGCCGCAATCTTGTCTTCCTGACACTGGCTGCTGCGCTGGCCTACCGTCGAGGCGCAAAGCACATCGTCACGGGGGTCTGTGAGACCGACTTTTCGGGCTATCCGGATTGCCGCGATGACACAATCAAGGCGGTTCAACTGGCGGTAAACCTGGGCATGGAGTCGAGATTCGTCGTGCATACCCCCCTGATGTGGATCACCAAAGCCCAATCATGGTCACTCGCCGAAGACTTGGGCGGTAGCGCACTGGTCAGTGCGATCAACGAGAAAACCCATACATGCTATACCGGCGACCGATCCGTCCTGCACGACTGGGGCTACGGCTGCGGGAAATGCGATGCTTGTCGGCTACGGGCAACTGGTTGGAAGTCTTACGTTGAGGGAAATCGGTAGCGGCCGAGCGCTGCGCGCGCGCCGGCTCATCCAAGCCGGCCATCCCTTTCTGTCGCCAACTGGTGCCGGTATGCCTCAAGCTGAAGGGCAACAGTGATACTGCATCGTCCCGCTCCAGTAAATGGCTATCTCGATCGCAGTCTTAGCCGCAATCTGAGTTGCCTACTGGGTGAAGGTAGTGCTTCAACACCCAACCTTCTACTTCTCGGTCTTCCACGTGGTCTCGATACCGAATCTTCGCCGAGCGCGAACTCTTACCGGTAACAAGAACCTCCTGATTGGGATAGGCAGTGCCAAGCGTCAGACCTTCGCCTGGCAGGGAACGAATCGTTGCCGGACGCTCTTTGACTACGCACATCTTCTTATCAATGGCCTGCTCCAAAAGGACCTGAAGGGTTCGGTTCAGGCAATCGACCGCTTGTGATGCCTGCGTCTGTTGCGCCACCACGGCCGCCGTCTCTTTTGCTGACTCGGCAGCTTCGCGTTGCGTCTCCATGTAGTCGAGGTACCACCGAAGGTTGTCCATAAGTCCAAAGACGAGGGCCAGCAGAAGTGTGAGTTGGGCAATCCTGTGCTGATCAGCCTGACCATCTTTCGAGCCAAGCGGCGATGCCACAACTCTGTTAACCAAGACCTCCATAGCCGTGCTCTGCGTGGTCGCCTGCTCCAACGCCACGCTGTAGGCACCGTCAGTGCCCGCATCAGTTGTCGCGGCGGCGTCCTCGGTCGGTTCAATGGCGTCGGCCCGGCACTCGACTGAGGAGAGATACGATTCAACTAGATCACTGACGAGCGAGGCCCTATCCCGCTGCGCTGTGCTCAGATACTCCGTTATGCTACGAGTCTCACCTTGGCGCTGCAGAAGCTGCCAGGCATGCTCAGCCGGGTCGATACGATTGAGCATCTTATTCTTGATCGACTGGCCAGCAACCTCTTGGACGGCCGCCTCAAGGGCGCGTTCGTGTGCCGCCACTGAAGTGGCAAATCGAAGCGCCTCGTCGGCCAGATGCGAGGCTCTCATCCTGTCCTGCTCCGCCGCCAGATGAGCATCAAACACTGAGCTCACCGTGTCCTGAAGACTTCGAGCGACCTTCAGCACGTCAAGACTCTGGTTGCGACCGTAGGAGAGGAGCGCCATTCGATTAGAAATGGTCTCCTGCTCCTTGAATATCTTCATCAATGTTGCCGCCGTACTTGTCTGAACGGCTTCAAAAGGACCCTCCAGAGGTGAGGACGGCTTGAGTACGCCGCTACGGCGTTCGAAACTTCGAAAGGATTTTGACCATACACCATCGCCACATCTCCACGACCTCGTCAGGTCTTCAACTGCAGCAATGCTGCTGTGTTTGTTTCTGGACTTCGGAAGAGGGAGGCTTTCCCAGATAGCCATCGTGTGGGTAACTGTTGGCATAGAATGCGAACACGAGCGGAGGATGGCCATGCCAGATTTCAAGGATGTTGTTGAGAGAACGTTTGCAATCTGGGATCAGATAGCCGCGGCGAATGCCTTGGGCGCAATCGTGGAGCCCAATGATCCCACTGCGCCGTGCTGGTGCCGATCCGGGCTTGCCTGGGATCAATGCCATAAGATTCGGGGTGAATTGGCCCCAGTAACAAGCGGCGAACTTCATGACCTCGGCAACCGGGAGGAGCCGATTCGGGTGTGCCGTCATCCTCAGGCGTCCCCCGAGGTCTGTTCGAGTCCCGGGCCGATTCTGTCCCACACAATCCAACGCAGTGGGGGCTTGGCGGCCATCGCCGAATCGGGGCACGTATACAGTTCAAAGCGTGGCTTTGAACGAATGAACAGGACCAATGGCGTCGTTGGCTTTGAGAAGCTGGGCGTCAGGCAGGCATCGGTCTTTCCAGGCTACTGCAGCAAGCACGACAATGAACTCTTTGAGTATGCAGAGCACGTCGATTCTCCGTTGGATCTACGCTCAAGCTTTATTCTTTCGTTGCGCGCAGCCGCTTTCGAACTATCGTCAAAGGCACGCCAACTGCAACTGAATGATCTCAAACGCCGCGTTATCGACCGCGGCGAGACGTTTGAGCAGCAGAGCAGGATCCAGAACGTCTTGCAGGCGCTGGAAGACTCCATCAAGCTCGGGATGTGTGACATTACCTCGCTCCATGAGCGCTACGTTCGAGCTTATGGTGATGAATTCGGCCTGCGGCAGTTGAGTGTCTACGCCATCCGCTTTGATCAGGTTCTTCCGTTTGCGGCTGCTGGCGTGTTTGTGGCTGAGATAGACTTCGCCGGTCGAAGGCTGCCTAGCCTGCGCGAAGGTGGCCACTTCAGCCAAGTGGCCTTGAACATCAGCGTGGTGGGGCGAAGTACGTGCATGATCCTGGCATGGTTCGGGGGTTCCGGGAGCTCGGCAGCCCAGTTGGTGGACAGTTTCAAGGCACTACCTGAGGAGAGGAAGGCTTCGGCCGCTTTGATCCTGGCATTGGAGCATCTGGAGAACGTTTTCTGCAGGCCCAGTTGGTGGGATGGGCTCAGGGCCAAGGACCGGGATCGGCTGGATGCAAAGATTGCCGGCGGGATACACGAGATTCGCGATAGCGATGCGCTGGTGGAACCGGGAGTCAATCCTGTGATTGCGCGTGTCCTTCAAGTGCTTGAGATCAACGGCCGCTAGTGCGAGATTGTCGACGGGTCCATCGCGATGATTATCGGCATGCCCGTCGACCGCAGCGTCAAGGCGCCCACGAAGTCATCCTGCATTCGGATCGTGGCAGTCAGTTCCACGGCGGTGATTACCAGGCATACTTCGCGGCTAACGGGATGATCTGCTCGATGAGCGCTGTGGGACATTGCGGCGACAATGTGGCCTGCCAAGGCTTCTTTGGGTTACTCAAGCGTGAGCGAGTTTATCGAACCAACTATCCTACACTGGATGCAGCACGAGCGGATGTGTTTGACTACATCGAGCGACGCCATAACCCAAGGATGCGGCGAAGGATCGCCAGGCAGGATCAAAAGGTTGCAGCTCTTTTAGAACCGTCCGTGATATCGGGGTAGAACCTTGGTGACGGGTCTCGCCATCACTCTGTTCGGAGACTGCTGGTCCAGATTGTTTGTGTGATTGCGGGAGGAACGGCGCACGCTACGCATCGAAAGGCAACGTCGAGGCCGCGCGCTCGAACCTTGGCTTGACCGATAACGTCCGCTTCTGGCCGAAAGCGGACATCGGCGACGCCGAAAATTCAGGCGAGCGACGTCGAGCCTGCAGCCATATCTGGGCGCGAAAGACTGCCCATTGCTGAGAGTAGAGATTTTCAGGGTGAGGGCTCTGCACAAGCATTCCGCAGCGTGAGAACCAGTGCATCCCATACGGGGTCCTGTCACTCTGTATTCCAGAAAGAAGTAACGGGTCGCGGTCCAAGTCGTCGCTACTGATACTTGGCCCTCGGTTCGCTTAGCGGCGGAACGCATACGATCAGTAATAGAGGATCCCGTGGCGCACAGGGCCGTGCACGGCTCATTCCCCCTAGATCACTAGCGTGCTTGAGCCGTCCACTAGACCTTGGCCCCACCACTAGGCTCACAGATGGACATTGAGATCAAAAGGGAGCAGCGTTTGCTTGTCGCCCCCAAGGCCTACTAATTTCGGAGAGCGCAAATGAGCAGAACAAGTATCTCCCATCCACTGAAGATTGCCACCTTACCTGTCGGCGCGAACGGCGGTGGGATCGGCGTCACCTTTGCACCAGGAAAACATCAGGAAGTAGCAATGACTGGCTCTTGGGCTCGGGACCTGGACGTCGACCTCGCGTCGATCGCGGAGTGGGGAGCACAGCATCTGATCACGTTGATTGAGCCGTGGGAGTTCGAGGAGCTGCGAATCACCTCTTTGGCGGAACGTGCCAGAGCCCACGGTTTGATGTGGCACGGCCTGCCAATTACAGATGGTGCGGCTCCTGACGCGCGACTCCTTGGGCCATGGCGATCCCTAGGGCCACAGTTCGCAACCAAGCTCTTGTCTGGAACCAGGATCGTGGTGCATTGCAAAGGCGGGCTGGGTCGGGCCGGCACCGTGGCGTCGATGCTCCTCATTGAAACAGGCTTTGCCTCAGATGGCATCGATGCAATTGCTAAGGTTCGCTCGGTGCGACCTGGTGCGGTGGAGACGGCGGAGCAGGAGGAATTCATCCTGAACTGGTCTAATCGCGGAGCCGGAATCTGAGGTAGCCACAACGCCCCGCTAACCTAGCCGTCATTGCCTTGGGCTGGAGCACAAGATGCCTGTATTGCGCAGTTAGTCTGTAGAGGACTCCTCTCCCGGGTGCGAAGCGCTGAACATTTTTCTCCAAACACATATAGTGTTGCTGCTCGTACTGCTTTGCCCGGCCGTCGCACGCCTACCTCAACCTGTCGCCCGGCCTGGACTTCGAGACCAAGCTGTTCGCCAAGACCAACGCACCGCACCTGCTGCGCAAGGAATTCTCGCGCCCGTCCTACGTGCCGCAGCCGATCGCCCTGGGCATCAACACCGACGCCTACCAGCCGATCGAGCGCAAGCTCAAACTCACCCGGCAGCTGATCGAGGTCATGCTGGAAACGCGCCACCCGTTCTCGCTCATCACCAAGAACGCGCTGGTCGAACGTGACATCGACCTGCTCGCACCGCTGGCCGAGCAGAACCTGGTGAGCGTGCACTTCTCGGTAACCTCGCTGGACCCGCACCTGTCGGCCAAGCTGGAACCGCGCGCCTCGGCCCCGCATGCACGCCTGCGCGCGATGCGCCGGCTGCATGAGGCCGGCATCCCGGTGGGTGTGATGGTGGCCCCGGTGATCCCGTGGATCAACGACGCCGAGCTGGAAGCGGTGCTGGAAGCCGCGCGCGATGCCGGTGCCTCCACCGCCGGCTACGTGCTGCTGCGCCTGCCGCTGGAAGTGGCGCCGCTGTTCCGCGACTGGCTGGACACCCACCACCCGGACCGCGCGACGCACGTGATGAGCACCATCAACCAGCTGCGCGGTGGCAAGGATTACAACAGCGAATTCGGCAGCCGCATGTGCGGTGAGGGCGTGTATGCCGATCTGCTGTCCAGCCGCTTCAAGCTCGCTCGCAAGCGGCTGGGGTTTGATGCGCAAAACAGCCATTGGCCGCGGCTGGATTGCGGGAAGTTCGTGCGGCCGCTGCCGCCGCGCGAGGATTCGCCGCAGGGGTCGTTGTTCTGAAAGGTCGGACCAGCTAAGGCCATCTGGCCGCAGCGGTAGATGCAATGGCGTGCGCAGCTTGCGCTGAAAAGCCTATTTTCTCCAGCTCCGGCACCAGCGCTGCAGCCGTCCTCCCATGCACCTCGATGGCACTTCCGGCATCGATGATCGACGGAAATACGTGGCTGTTGTCAGATGCATATCCAGGAACCACGGTCGTGTTCAACTGGGTGGTGCTTACGCCAAATGTTGCATCGGGAAGATAGACGCTGAGCGTCACCGTCCGCCCTTCGACCACACCCTCTTCGAGCTTGATCCAGCCTACGAAATGTACGGCCTGGATGTGATCGACGAGATTGTGCTTCACCTGGACAGGAAGACCGGCGAACACATCGCGTTGCGCATGATTGAATCCACCCATCTGGATGCCGCCCCACACATCCGCGCTCACCTCAAGGATGTTTGCCACCTGCCCTTTGCGGCGAAGATCGGCAATCGACGAAGTAGCGCGGGTCATGCATTGGTTGATATACGAGGACAAATCAAATCTCCTCCCGAACGGGATGCATAGTTGACGGGAATTATCAGGCGCCCGCCACCGCAACCCAATCGGAGTCGGACGAAATGCGACCAGCGTCCCCGCCTAGCCGCTGTTTCCGAACAGCTTCTGCGCACTCTGGAACAGCACCCAGCTGGTCGCAATGAACTTGTCGCCACCCTGCGGGCGGTTGCCACGATGGGTGTGGGTGAAGGCGGTGGGCGCGATCAACAGGCTGCCGGTGCGCGGGGCGATCTTGCGGCCCTGGAACAGGAACTCGGTTTCGCCCTGCTCGAAATCGTCGTTGAGATAGAGCGTCCACAGCAGGTGGCGATGCAGGGTCTCGGCGGCGGGGTCGCGCGGGTACAGTTCGCAATGCCAATAGGGATAGCCGCCCTCGCCTGCCGCATACCATTGCAGGTTGATGGCGCCCGGGCGCAGGCAGGTGCGGGCCAGGTCGGAGAGCGTGGCGTCGTCCATGGCGGTGAAATCCTCGGCGGCCAGCCGCCGCGGGTTACCGTCGCTGTCCTGGATCTGCAACATCAGCGGCGAGATCAGGGCCTGTGGATAACGCCGTAGATAACTCATGACGCCGCGGAAAACGGCCTGTTGCAGCAGCATGTCCACATCGCGCCACGCGGCATCGCCGGTGATGCGCAGATCCTTGCTGTGCTTGAGTTCCGGGAACACGCCACTGCCCACTTCCCCGGGCCGCAACTGTGCACTGGTTCGCATACGCGCCTGGATGGCGGCACAGGTCTCGGCGGGGATGGCGTTGTGGATTACTTCGATGAAGTCAGGCTGCGTGTCGGCCGTCATGGGGTCATCCGTGGGCATCTGGCCCCGATGGTGACCGCTGCGCGGGCCGATGTCACGCCGCTGCCATGTGCGCTGTGCACACGGCAGGACGGGACCGGCGTCGCACCGGTCCCGGGCTGCGATCAGCCCTGCGCGGTGTCGTGCTCGCGGTGATAGCGGGTAGCTTCCGCCACTTCATGGCGCGAGCCAAGGAACACCGGCACGCGCTGATGCAGCTGGTCCGGCTGGATGTCCAGGATGCGCTCGCGACCGGTGGTGGCCGCGCCGCCGGCCTGCTCGACCAGCAGCCCCATCGGGTTGGCTTCGTACATCAGGCGCAGCTTGCCGGCCTTGGACGGGTCCTTCTTGTCCCACGGGTAGATGAAGATGCCGCCGCGGGTGAGGATGCGATGCACGTCGGCGACCATGCTGGCGATCCAGCGCATGTTGAAGTTCTTGCCGCGCACGCCTTCCTTGCCGGCCAGCAGGTCCTGCACGTAGCCCTGCATCGGCGCTTCCCAATGGCGCTGGTTGGACATGTTGATGGCGAACTCCTGGGTGTCCGCGGGGATCTGCATGTCCGGCGTGGTAAGCACGAACTCGCCCTTCTCCCGGTCCAGGGTGAAGGCGTGGGTGCCATGGCCGACGGTGAGCACCATCTGCGTGCTGGGCCCGTAGATGCAGTAGCCGGCGGCGACCTGGGCGGTGCCCGGCTGCAGGAAGCTGTCGTCGTTGGGTTGTTCGGTGCCCGGCGGGCAACGCAGCACCGAGAAGATCGTGCCGACCGACACGTTCACGTCGATGTTGGAGCTGCCATCGAGGGGATCGAACAGGAGCAGGAAGTCGCCGCGCGGATAGGTGTCCGGCACGGGCTGGCAGTGGTCCATTTCCTCCGAGGCGCAGGCCGCGAGGTGGCCGCCCCAGGCGTTGGCTTCGAGCAGGATCTCGTTGCTGATCACGTCCAGTTTCTTCTGCGCTTCGCCCTGCACGTTGCCGGTGCCCGCTTCGCCCAGTACGCCACCGAGCGCGCCCTTGCTGACCGCGATGGAGATGCTGGTGCAGGCGCGGGCCACGACGGCGATCAACTGGCGCAGGTCGGCGTTGATGCGGCCGGCATGCTGCTCTTCGATCAGATAGCGGGTAAGCGACGAACGGGACATGGAAGGGCTGCCAAAGACATTCGGGGGCCGTATTGTCGCCCGTTGCCGCAGGCATTACGAGGCAAGGCGCGCACGTAAGCGATTACAACCGTCCATGACGCTGACGCGGAGCCCCTGCGCGCGCGCCGCAGACAAAAAAACGGCCGCACCGGGCGGCCGTTCCTTATCTCACCGCGCTTGAAGCTCAGCCCTTGGCAACCGTCGCCACGGCCTTGGCCACGTACGCCAGGTTGCCCTGGTTGAGCGCGGCCACGCAGATGCGGCCCGTGCCCACGGCGTAGATGCCGAACTCATCGCGCAGGCGGTCCACCTGCGGGCGGCTCAGGCCGGAGTAGGAGAACATCCCGGCCTGGTCGTTGATGAAGGCGAACTGCGGCGCGCCGGCGGCGACCAGGTGTTCCACCAGGCCATGGCGCAGGGCGTGGATGCGCTCGCGCATCTCGGTCAGTTCCGCTTCCCACACCTGGCGCAGCTCGACGCTGTTGAGCACGCCGGATACCAGCGCCGCGCCGTGGTTGGACGGGCTGGAATAGATGGTGCGGATGATGCGCTTGACCTGCGACTGCACGGCCTTGGCCGACGCCGCATCCGGGGCCACCACCGACAGCGCACCGATGCGCTCGCCATACAGCGAGAACGACTTGGAGTACGAGTTGGCGACCACGAAGCTGTCGATGCCGGCCTCGGCGATGATGCGCACGGCGGCGCCATCTTCGTTGATGCCCTTGTCGAAGCCCTGGTAGGCCATGTCGATGAACGGGAACAGCTGGCGGTCCTTCAACAGCGCGGCCACCTGCGTCCACTGCGCGACGGTGAGGTCGGCACCGGTCGGGTTGTGGCAGCAGGCATGCAGCAGCACCACGGTGCCCGGCTGCAGCTTGCCCAGGTCGGCAAGCATGGCGTCGAAATCCACGCCGTGGGTGGCCGGGTCGAAGTAGCTGTATTCCACGACCTCGAAGCCGGCGGCGCCGAACACGGCGCGGTGGTTCTCCCAGCTCGGGTTGCTGATGGCGATGGTGGCGTGCGGCAGCAGCTTGTGCAGCAGGTCCGCGCCCACGCGCAGCGCACCGCTGCCACCGATGGTCTGGGAGGTGGCCACGCGGCCGGCGGCCAGCAGCGGGGATTCCTTGCCGAACACCAGCTCGCGGGTGGCCTGGTTGTAGGCCGGCAGGCCGTCGATCGGCAGGTAGCCGCGCGGTTTGGCTTCATCGGCCAGCTGCTGTTCGATCTGCTTGACGGCGCGGAGCAGCGGGATGCGGCCGCTCTCGTCGTAGTAGATGCCCACACCCAGGTTGACCTTGGTTGGGCGGCTGTCGGCGTTGTATGCCTCGGTCAGGCCCAGGATCGGGTCGCCCGGGACCAGTTCCACATTTGCAAAGAAGGACACGGCGGTACTCATTCGGATGACGGAAGGGGGGAGGTTGTCGCGACGCAGGTTGCGGCAGAATCAGCCAAAACCGACCCATCGTAACAAAGCCACGCCGAGGGCGCGGCGGCGGCCGTCACGTCTGCTTCCGTACCATGGCGTGCGGCCCGACCCGCCGCCGAGGACCCCTGCACGCATGCGTCGTTTTCCCCTGCTTTCTGCCCCCTGTGGACTACTTTCGGCCCTGCTGATGCCGAACCTGGCACAGGCGCAGGCGCCTGCCGCCGACGCTCCGCCCGCGCAGCGGCTGCCCACCGTTCAGGTGGAGGCGGCCCGGGTGCAGCAGGTGGAGGACGTGGACCTGCCCGCATCAATCACCACCGTCTGGTTGGATGACGATGCCAATGGCGCCCTGGCCCAGGTATCCGAGGCGCTGTCCGGCATCCCGGGCGTGGTGGCCCGCGACCGGCAGAATTTCGCGCAGGACACCCAGCTCTCGATCCGTGGCTTCGGCGCACGCTCGACCTTCGGCGTGCGCGGGGTGCGCGTGCTGGTGGACGGGGTGCCGGCGACCATGCCCGACGGCCAGGGCCAGCTGTCGCACGCCAGCCTGCTGTCGGCGCAGCGGGTGGAGGTGCTGCGCGGCCCGTTCTCGGCGCTGTATGGCAACTCGTCCGGCGGCGTGGTGCAGATATGGAGCGCCGACGGTGCGGCCGGTGATCCCTGGCGGGCGCGGCTGGACACCGGCAGCGACAACACGCTGAGCACCGGGGCGCAGCTGCGCGGCCAGCAGGGGCCGATCCACTACAACGTGGCCGCCAACCATTTCCGCACCGACGGCTGGCGTGCGCACAGCGCGGCCCGCCGCGAGTCGCTCAACGCGCGGCTGGGCACGGCGGTGGGCGGGGGCCAGCTGGACCTGGTGCTGAACTACGTGGACGCGCCCGACGCGCAGGACCCGTTGGGCCTGAGCCGGGCCCAGGTCAACGCCGATCCCCGCCAGGCCACGGCGGTGGCCACCCAGTACAACACGCGCAAATCCGTGCGCCAGGCCCAGGCCGGGCTGGTGTTCACCCGCACCGAGGGCGCGCACACCTGGCGCGCGATGGGCTATGCCGGCCAGCGCAGCGTGGTGCAGTACCTGGCCATTCCGCCGGCACCGCAGGCCAACCCGCTGCATGCCGGCGGGGTGATCGACCTGGACGGCGATTACGGCGGGGTGGACGCGCGCTGGCACTGGCAGGGGCAATGGGCCGGACGCCCGCTGGACGTGGTGATCGGCGCCAATGCCGACCGCCAGGCGCAGGATCGACGCGGTTACGAGAACTTCGTCGCCGATCAGGTGGGGATCAAGGGCCGCCTGCGTCGCGACCAGGCCGACCGCGTGGAAAACCTGGACCAGTTCGCCCAGGCCTGGTGGCAACTGGCGCCGCGCTGGTCGATGCTGCTCGGCGTGCGCCACAGCACCGTGCGGTTCCGCTCGCGCGACCGCTACATCACGGCCACCAACCCCGATGACAGCGGCGCCCGCCGCTACGACGCCACCACCCCGGTGGCCGGCGTGGTGTTCCGCGCCACCGATGCCTGGCGGCTGTATGCCTCGGCCGGGCGTGGCGTCGAGACGCCCACCTTCAACGAGCTGGGCTACCGCGCCGACGGCCAGGCCGGGCTGGCGCTGGACCTGGCGGCCGCGCGCAGCCGCAACCTGGAAGTGGGCAGCAAGTGGCATGCGCAGGGCGGGACGCAGCTGGAAGCGGCCCTGTTCCGCGCCGATACCCGCGATGAGCTGGCGGTCGCCAGCAACAGCGGGGGCCGCAGCACCTACCGCAACATCGGCCGGACCCGCCGCCAGGGCGCCGAGGCCAGCCTGGTGCAGCCGCTGGGGGCGCAGGCCGACCTGGCGCTTGCCTACACCTGGCTGGCGGCCACGGTGCGCGATCCGTATGCGCTGTGTGGCACCACCGGCTGCGCCACGGTGGCCGCCGGTGCGCGCCTGCCGGGCGTGCCCAGACAGCAATGGAACGCGCGCCTGCAATACCGGCCCGGGCCCTGGCAGTGGGCGGCCGAAGTGGTGGCCTCCAGCGATACCGTGGTCAACGACCTGGCCACCGAATCGGCGGCCGGTTATGCCCTGCTGAACCTGGAAGCGGCGCGGCGCTGGCGCACCCCGCAGGGCACGCTGCGCGTGTTCGCGCGGATCGACAACGTGCTGGACCAGCGGTATATCGGCTCGGTGATCGTCAACGACGGCAACCAGCGCTATTTCGAGCCCGGCCCGGACCGCCGCTACGGAGTGGGCCTGCAGTGGCAGTGGGCGCCGTGACCGGCGCCTGAGCGGCGCCGGCAGGAGCGGTCAGCGCGGCACCTTGGCCGGCACGAACGGCGAGGTGGGATCGCTGGCGGGGAAGGTCTCGTCCAGTGCCTCGTCCTGATTGTCGCTGGCGTGCGCCTTGCGCGCCTGGCGCTGCTCGGGGTGTTCGCGGCCACCGGGATGCGGCGTGCCGGTGGGGTCCTTGCGGTCGCGGTAGCCGTGGCTGGGGCCGGCGACCACCGGCAGGTGGTCCGGATCGGCGGGGGCCGGCATGCCGGCACCGCGGTCTTCGGCATCCTGGTTGTCATGTTTGGCGTGCTGTTCGCCCGGTACCGGGGCGCTGGCTTCGCGCAGGGGATCGCGTTGCATGGGGATCTCTCCAGGACGGGGGCGACCACTACACCGCGCGCCAGGTGAAGTCCCTGCGAATCGCCCGCCTTGAACGGATCTGTCACGGCTGGCTAACGGCGACGGGGCTATTCCTGCCTGCCCCACGCACTGCCGGAGTCGTGCCATGCCCCGCCTGGACCGCCGCCCCGTCCCCGCGCTGTTCAACGCCTACCTGCAGCCGGCACGGCGTGCGCCTCGCGTGCGCCGCGACCGCACCGAGGAGGCCCAGTCGGTGGCGCAGGACTACCTGCAGTACATGCGCAACGATTACGAACGCCGGCGTGGCCACGGCCACCGCAGCTGGCGCGACCTCTACCCGGCCTATGCCTTCGCGCTGACCACCCACTACGCCGACTGGCCGCGCGGCGGCGATGACGACACCGACGGCGAACTGGCCGAGCACTGGGAACAGATGCGCGGGCAGTCGCGGCTGGGCTGGCGGCAGGCGCGGGGCATCGTGGAGGACGCCTGGCTGGCGCTGGACCACATGCCGGCCCCCGCCGTGCACGGCCTGCTGCAGTAGCGCGTAAAGGCCGCCTGCACGGGGCCGACACAGGCGTTTCACGGGGAGCGGGTTACAGCTGCCCTCCCCTGTTGCATGGAGTGGCGCCGCCATGGCCCGACCGATCTGGACCGGTACGCTGTCCTTCGGGTTGCTCAATGTCCCGGTGTCGCTGATGTCCGGCGAGCGCAAGGTGGACCTGCAGTTCCGCATGCTCGACTCGCGTGACCGCAAGCCGATCCGCTTCGAGCGGGTCAATGCGGATACCGGCGAGGAAGTGCCGTGGAAGGACATCGTCAAGGCCTACGAGTACGACAAGGGCAGCTATGTCGTGCTGGAGGAAGACGACATCCGCTCGGCCGCGCCGGAGAGCCACGAGGCGGTGGAGGTGGAGACGTTCGTGGATGCGGCGACCATCGACCCGCGCTACTACGAAAAGCCCTACCTGCTGGTGCCGGCCAAGAAGGCCGAGAAAGGCTACGTGCTGCTGCGCGAGACGCTGCGCAAGACCGGCAAGGTGGGCATCGCGCGGGTGGTGGTGCGCACGCGCGAATACCTGTGCGCGGTGATGCCGCATGGCGACGGCCTGGTGCTGATGATCCTGCGCTACCCGCAGGAGCTGGTGGACCCGGAGGACTACACGCTGCCCAGCGGCAGCCTGGCGCAGTACCGGATCAGCAGCAAGGAAACGGCGATGGCCGAACAGCTGATCGACTCGATGTCCGGCAAGTGGACACCGGAGGACTACCACGACGAATTCCGCGCGCGCCTGCAGACGCTGCTGAAGAAGCGGATCAAGGCCAAGGGCGGCACGGCCAGGGTGGAGGACGAGCCGGCGCCGCGCGAAGACGCCACCACCAACGTGGTCGATTTCATGTCGTTGCTGCAGAAGAGCCTGGATGCCAAGAAGCGCACCCCGGCCAAAAAGACCAGCACCGCCGCGGCGCCGAAGAAAGCGGCCGCCAAGAAGGCCAAGGCACCGGCCAAGAAGGCCGCCAAGGCGACCAAGACCGCCCGCAAGACGCCCGCGCGCAAGGCCGGATAAGCGCCCATGTCATTGCAGGAATACCGCCGCAAACGCCGCTTCGACGGCACGCCGGAACCGGATGCCGAGCGCCGTGGCGCGCCCGCGCGGCGCCCGATCTTCGTGGTGCAGCTGCACCATGCCAGCTCGCGCCACTACGACTTCCGGTTGGAAGCCGATGGCGTGCTCAAGAGCTGGGCGGTGCCCAAGGGCCCGTCACTGCGAGCGGGCGAGAAACGCCTGGCGGTGGAGGTGGAGGACCATCCCCTGTCCTATGCCGGCTTCGAGGGCGACATCCCCAAAGGGCACTATGGTGCCGGCCACGTGGACGTCTACGACCATGGCAGCTGGGCCTGCGAGGGCGACCCGCTGGCGGCGATCGCGGCCGGCAAGCTGGACTTCGTGCTGCACGGCGAGCGCCTGAAGGGCGGCTGGAAGCTGGTGCGCACCGCGATGAAGGGCAAGCAGCACCAGTGGTTGCTGATCAAGCGCGATGACGACACCGCACGCGATGCCGAGGCCGATGACCTGCTCGATGCATCGCCTGCACCCGCGGCGGCCGGCAGGCGCGCGGCCGCGCAGGGCACCCGGGGTGGCCGCGGCAAGGCCACCGGCAAGGCGGCGCGCACGCCCACCCAGGTCACCAAGGCACCGGTGGCCCGCAAGGCGGACGCGCGCTGCCACGCGCGGGCACTGGCGCTGCCCGACGCGCGCGACGCCCCTTACCCGCGCGGATTCAAACCGCAGTTGACCGACCATCGCGCCAGCGCGCCCGACGGCGAGGCCTGGCTGCACGAGATCAAATGGGACGGCTACCGCCTGCTGGCCGAGGTCCACGATGGCGCGGTGACGCTGCGCTCGCGGGGCGGCTTGAACTGGACCGCCGACTTTCCCGAGGTCACCCAGGCCATCGCCGCGCTGCCGGTCCGCGACCTGCGCCTGGATGGCGAACTGGTGGTGCTCGATGCGCAGGGCCGCAGCGACTTCACCGCGCTGCAGAAGGTGATCGACGGCACCGCCAGGCAGCCGTTGCGCTATGTGGTGTTCGACATGCCGGGGATTGCCGGGGTGGACATCAGCCGCTCGCCGCTGGTGGAACGCAAGGCGCTGCTGAAGGCGTTGATCGGCCCCGCGCCGGGCACGCTGGCCTACAGCGAGCACGTGCTTGACCACGGCCCGGCGGTGTTCGCCGCCAGTGGCGAGGCCGGCTTCGAAGGCATCATCAGCAAGCGCGTCGATGCGGCCTACGTCAATGCGCGGTCACCGGCGTGGATCAAGATCAAGCACGAGAACACCGACGAGTTCCTGATCGTGGGGTACACCGATCCCAAGGGATCGCGCAGCGGCTTCGGCTCGCTGTTGATGGCCACCCCCGACGCGCACGGCCTGCGCTATGTCGGCCGGGTCGGCACCGGGTTCGACGACGCGTTGCTGGCCGCACTGACCCGGCAGATGAAGCCGCTGGCCGTGACCGAGGCGGTGGTCGAACTGCCGGCGCACGTGCCATTCAAGGCCCGCAGCGTGCACTGGGTGAAGCCGGTGCTGGTGGCCGAAGTGGCGTTCCGCGGCTGGGCCAAGGAGGGGCTGCTGCGCCAGGCCAGCTTCAAGCGGCTGCGCGAGGACAAGGCGGCGACGGATCTGGGCGCTGCGGGGGCCATACCGGCCGGGCAGAAAAAGACGAAGGCCGGCGGGAAGACGACACAGGCAACGGCCGCCGCGAAGACAGCCGTGGCCGCCGGCGCGGGCGAGGTGACCATCAGCCACCCCGAGCGGGTGGTGTTTGCCAAGGCGAAGATCACCAAGGGCGAGGTGGCCGATTACTACCGGCAGATGGCGCGCTGGATCCTGCCCGAGGTGGCACGGCGGCCGTTGTCGCTGCTGCGCTGCCCCGATGGCGTGGACAAGCCGTGCTTCTTCCAGAAGCACCACGGCACCGGCCTGGGCGAGGCGGTGCAGGCGATTCCGCTGGAACAGAAGCGTGGACGCGAGGACTACCTCTATATCGAGGACGTGCAGGGCCTGCTGCAACTGGTGCAGATGAACACGCTGGAGCTGCACCCCTGGGGCGCTACCGTGGCCGACCCCGAGCATCCGGACCGGCTGGTGTTCGACCTGGACCCCGGCGAGGGCGTGTCCTGGCCCGAGGTCAAACGCGCCGCGCGCGATGTGCGTGACCGGTTGCTGGAGACCGGGCTGCGCAGCTTCGTGCGGCTGTCCGGCGGCAAGGGGCTGCACGTGGTGGTACCGCTGCAGCCCAAGGCCGACTGGGCCCAGGCCAAGGACTTCTGCGAGGCCTTCGCCCAGGCCATGGCCGAGCACGCGCCGGACCGCTACGTGGCCACCATGAGCAAGGCCAAGCGCACCGGGGTGATCTTCATCGACTGGCTGCGCAATACGCGCGGGGCCACCAGCGTGTGCTCGTGGTCGCTGCGTGCGCGCCCCGGCGCCGGCGTGGCGGTGCCGCTGCGCTGGGAAGAACTGGCCCGGATCCGCGCGCCCGATGCCTTCCCGCTGGCCAAGGCGCTGCAACGCGCGCAGCGCCTGACGCAGGACCCGTGGGACGGCATCGATGCGGTGGCGCAGGCACTGCCCGGCCAGTGAGCTCGCGCTGCTGCTGAGCCAAGCGTAGGCGGATCAGCGCGGCCGGCAGCGCGCGCCCAGCCAGATGCCGGCCGCCTGCACCGGCAGCGACACCAGCAGCACCACCACGAACCAGAACGGGAAGTCGCTGCCGAGATCCCACGCCGCGTAGGCCGAGGCGGCGGCGATCACGGCCCAGACCACGGCCCCGTGCACATACGGCGCCACCGGCGCATGGCGCGCGGCGAAGGCGATGGCGGCCACGCCGCCGAGGATGGTCCAGGCCAGGTCCCAGGCCAGCCGCGGCTGGCCCGCGTCGGCCAAGCCGAGCCACGGCCCGATCCAGCCGGCGGCACCGCTGACCATGCCAAGCACGAACAGCGCCACCACCACGCACAGCACGGAGAGCACGGCGGTCTTGGCGAGCGACAACGCGGACATGGCGATCCAGGGCAACGGGACAGCGGCCATTATGGCCGCATGCGCCGGCTCAGCCGACCAGGGCGGCGCAATCGCGCGCGTGCTGCTCGATAGCGGCCCAGTCGCGGGCCTGCAGCAAGGCGCGGGTGGTCAACCACGAACCGCCCACGCACAGCACGTTGGGCAGGTGCAGGAACTCGCGCGCGGTCTGCGCGCTGATCCCGCCGGTGGGGCAGAACCGCACGTCGCCGAACGGGCCGTTCCAGGCCGACAGCATCGCCGCCCCGCCGGCCTGCACCGCCGGGAAGAACTTGAAGGTGTCCAGCCCGTGTTCCAGGCCGAGCATCAGCTCGGAGGACGTGGCCACGCCGGGCAGGAACGGCAGGTCGGTATCGCGCGCGGCCGCATACAGCCGCGCGGTGGCGCCGGGGGACACCGCGAAACGGCCACCGGCCTGCTTCACCTGTTCCATCTGCGCCGCGCCCAGCACCGTGCCGGCGCCGACCACCGCGTCGGGCACGGCCTCCACCATCGCGCGGATCGCCTCCATCGCCACCGGCGTGCGCAGGGTCACCTCGATCACCGGCAGGCCACCGTTGAACAGCGCGCGTGCCACCTGCACGGCATCGTCGACATTTTCCGGGGTGTACACCGGGATCACCGGGGCCAGTTTCAACACTGCGCGTACGCGCGGATCAGCGCCGGACATCGAATCGCTCCTCGCCCGTGAGGGCCATGATGTCAGCCTCGCTGACAGGGTTGAAATCGCCCGGGATCGAGTGCTTGAGGCACGCGGCCGCCAGTCCGAAGCGCACGACCGCCTCCGGTGCGAAGCCGCGCATGATGCCATGCAGGATGCCGGCGGCGAAGGCGTCGCCGCCGCCGATGCGGTCCACGATGCCGATCATCTCGCGGGTGGGGGCCAGCGCGCGGGTGCCGTCGCGGCCGAGCAGCATCGCGCCCAGAGCGTGGTTGTCCACGCTGTGCGGCGTGCGCTGGGTGCAGGCCATCCATTGCAGCCGCGGGAACGCGGCGAAGGCCTGCGCGGCGGCGGCGTCCACACGCGCCTGCGGATCGGCCTGGGGGAAGTCGCCGCCCAGCACGACGCCGATGTCGCGATGGTCGGCGAACACGCCCTCGGCGCAGTCGAACAATCCGCGCAGGATGGCCGGCGCATCGCCCTGCCAGCGCGCCCACAGCGACGGCCGGAAGTTGCCGTCGAAGGACACCTTCACCCCGCGCGCGCACGCCGCCTGCGCCGCCACCAGGGTGGCCTGCGCCATCGCCGGATTCAGCGCCGGGCTGACCCCGGACAGGTGCAGCCAGTCGGCGCCGGCCAGCAGCGTGTCCCAGTCGTAGTCGGCCGCGCTGCCGCAGGCAAAGGCCGAGTCGGCACGGTCGTAGACCACTTCGCTGGCGCGCTGCACCGCACCGGTGGTGAGGAAGTACAGGCCCATGCGGCCGGGCCGCACCTGCACGTGCGTGGTGTCCACGCCATGCCGGCGCAGCTCGCCGGCAACGAACTGGCCCAGCGGGTTGGCCGGCAGCGTGCTGACCATGGCCACCGCGTGCCCCAGGTGCGCCAGGCTGACCCCGACGTTGGCCTCCGCGCCACCGGCATGCACCTCCAGCTGCGCGCGCTGCAGCAGCAGTTCGCGACCGGGGGCGCTCATGCGCAGCAGCAGTTCTCCGAAACAGACGACACGACTCATGATGGTGGATCCCTGTGAAGGCGGGGGCGGCACGAAAGCGCCCCACGCGGAATGGCTAGCGGTGTCATTCTAGCCGCGCAGCGCCGGCCGTCTACCGGCCCGATTGTCGAAAGCATTGTCCCGCAAGCCTCTGCGGGACATTGAAAATCTGTTGCGCTGCAAGATGCTCCTTCTGGAACGGGCTGTTAACGTCCGCTCTGACCAGCGGTGTCATTGCACTGACATGTCGCCGGATAGCTGTTTCATGTAGCACCTTGGGAGAGGGAAAACATGCAATCTCGAAACATCCAGAAAAAGACACCGGTTACCTTGCTGGCTTTGTCGATCGGCCTGGCGCTGAGTGGTACCGCGCTGGCCCAGGAAACGCCGACCGACCTGGACACCGTCACCGTCACCGGCTACCGCGCCAGCGTGGAGAAGGCGCTGGACATCAAGCGCGGCGAAGCCGGCGTGGTGGATGCCATCGTCGCCGAGGATATCGGCAAGTTCCCGGATCTGAACCTGGCCGAGTCGCTGCAGCGCATCCCCGGCGTGGTCATCACCCGTGAGGCCGGCGAGGGCCGCAACATCTCCGTGCGTGGCCTGGGCCCGGACTTCACCCGCGTGCGCATCAACGGCATGGAGGCGCTGACCACCGTGGGCGCCGGCGACCAGAGCGGCGGCACCAACCGTGGCCGCGGCTTCGACTTCAACGTGTTCGCCTCGGACCTGTTCTCGCAGCTGCTGGTGCGCAAGACCGCCTCGGCCGACGTGGAAGAAGGCTCGCTGGGCGCCACCGTGGACCTGCGCACCGCGCGCCCGTTCGACTATGACGGCTTCACTTTCGCCGCCAGCGGCCAGGCCAGCTACAACGCCATGGCCGAAAAGGCCGACCCGCGCGTGGCCGCCCTGATCTCCAACACCTTCGCCGACGGCACCTTCGGGGCCCTGCTGTCGGTGGCCTATTCCGAGCGCCAGGCGCTGGAGGAAGGCTCCAACACCGGACGCTGGGCCAATGGCCCGAGCAACAACAACTTCAACGCCGCCTCGCCGTTCGCGGCCGCGCGCGGTGCCAACGTCTACCACCCGCGCTTCCCGCGCTACCTGCAGATGGAACACGAGCAGAAGCGCCTTGGCGTCACCGGCACCCTGCAGTGGAAGCCGACCGACGCGACCGAAATCTCGCTGGACACGTTGTACTCCAAGATCGACGCCAAGCGCGACGAGCACTACATCGAGGCGATTTCCTTCAGCCGCGGCACCAGCACCAACCCGCGCCTGGTCGGCAAGCCGGCGATGATCGTCAAGAATGGCGCGATCGAGAACAACGCGCTGGTCTACGGTGAGTTCGACAACGTCGACATCCGCACCGAAAACCGCCACGACGAGTGGAGCACCGAGTTCAAGCAGATCGCGCTGAACGGCCAGCACCGTTTCGGCGATGACTTCACCTTGTCCGGCAAGGTCGGCATCTCGCGCTCCAAGCACGAGAACCCGATCCAGACCACGATCATCATGGACAAGTACGACGTCGACAATTACAGCTACGACTACCGGGGCAACAGCCGGTTCCCGACGCTGAACTACGGCATCGACCCGACCAATCCGGCGGGCTGGGAACTGGCCGAAATCCGCCTGCGCCCGCAGTACGTGGACAATGACTTCGATACCGGCCAGATCGACTTCAACTGGAACATCAGCCCCGGCTTCCGCCTGAAGGGCGGCATCCTGGCCAAGAACTACACCTTCAAGACGGTCGAGCTGCGCCGCGCCAGCGAGCTGGCCGTGCCCAACTTCCCCGACGGCAGCAAGATCGTGCCGGTGGACATGACCCAGCAGGAAGGCCTGAAGGGCATCACCGGCAGCCCCAACAACTGGGTGGTGCCCAATCTCGATGCGATCGCCAACCAGTTCGACATCTACAGCAACACCGGCATCTTCGCCGTCGCCCCGCGCGCCAACAACGTGCGCAGCGTGGAAGAAGAGGATCGCGGCGGCTACCTGATGGGCGAGTTCTCCACCGAACTGGGCAGCATCCCGTTCTCGGGCAATGTCGGCGTGCGCTATGTGCGGACGAAGCAGAGCGCCACGGGCCTGTCCACGCTCACCACCACCACGGTGTCCACCACCGCCGAGCGCACCTACGATGACACCCTGCCCTCGTTCAACCTGGTGGCGGAAATCACCCCGGACTTCCTGATCCGCCTCGGTGCGGCCAAGGTCATGAGCCGTCCCGGCCTGGGCAACCTGACGCCCGGTTCCACCGTGGCCGTGGCCGGCTCGGCACGTACCATCGCCACCGGCAACCCGAACCTGGACCCGATCCGCGCGACCAACGTGGACCTCGGCTTCGAGTGGTACTTCGCCGAAGGCGCGATGGCCGGTGTCGGTCTGTTCTACAAGGACATCGACACCTTCATCCAGACCACCCGCGAAACCCATCCATACAGCTTCAGCGGCCTGCCCGACGCGCTGCTGATCGGGACCGGCGCCAGCCCGGACAGCGACTTCACCTACACCAAGCCGGTCAACACCCCGGGCGGCGAGCTCAAGGGCGTGGAAGTCAACTACACCCAGCCGTTCACCTTCCTGCCGGGCAAGTGGTCCAACCTGGGCGTGCAGTTGAACTACACCTGGGTCGACTCGCAGATCCAGTACATCAACTCCAGCGGCCAGCCGGTGCTGAAGGCCGACCTCACCGGGCTGTCGCGCACCTCCTGGAACGCCACGCTGTTCTACGAGGGCAAGGTGTTCTCCGGTCGCGTCTCGGCGACCAATCGCGACGACTACCTGACCCAGGTGACAGGCACCGAAGCCGGCTTCAACCTCGACGGCTACCACGGCATGACCGGCACCACCTTCATCGATGCGTCGATCCGCTACGCGATCAACGAGAAGCTGGAGCTGAGCCTGGAAGGCATCAACCTGACCAACGAAGCCAGCGACGAGTGGGTCTACTCGCCGTCCACGGGCCAGCTGCCGCTGCAGTACACCGAGACGGGACGGCAGTTCATGCTCGGCGTGCGCTACAAGTTCTGATCCACGCCAGACGGCGGCGGCGTGCGCGATCGCGCCGCCGCTGCTGCGTCGCAAGATGTTGGGGAACGTCGGCTTTGCTAGCGTGCGTTGCGTCCGGACACGCGGCGGGGAGGCTGCGCGCCCGCACGCACCGCGTTGGCACTGCCCTCGATCCAGCTCCCCGCGCCACTGCCGTACCGTTGAGCTGTCGAAAGGAACCTGCCATGCCGCTGCACGCTGTCCGTTCGCTCCGTCGCACCCGTCTTTCGGCCAGCCTGCTGTGGATGCTGCTGGGAGGCAGCGCCGGCGCCTGGGCACAGCCGGCACCGCAACTGCTGTTCCACGTCTCGGCCGACAACGGCTTCACCGCCGACACCGCGCAGGGCGATGCGGTCCCCAATTTCCTGGACAAGGTCAAACGCGTGCCCGATGGCGCGCGCGGATCGGCGATCCAGTGGGAAGACGACGGCGTGCTCGCGTGGAACGCACCCGGCAACCTCCAGGCCCAGCGCGGCACGCTCGGCTTCTTCTGGCGCCCGCGCTATGCGGTGGGGGAAGCGCCGTTCGTGATCTTCCGGGTCGGCTATGCCGACCACAGCAGCTGGGACATGGCCTGGCTGCGCATCGACTGGAACGGCCACGGCTTCGATGCCTTCGTCACCGACGCCAACCTGGCCCGCACCCGGGTGTCCTTCACGCTCGACCATGCCCCGTCACCGCAGCAATGGCAGCACATCGCCTTTGGCTGGGACGAAGACCATGGCGTGCGCCTGCACGTCGATGGCAAGGAAGTGGCACGCCAGGACACCACCGCCGATTACGACGCCGCGCTGGACCAGCTCGGCCTCGCCGGCCGGGTGATGGCGCCCTACCAGGTGCAGAGCCGCTACAACTTCCTGCGTGGCAGCGACCTGGACGAGATCCGCGTCTACGATCGCCTGCTCGATCCGGCCGGCATGGCCGCGCTGGCACGCAATACGGCACCGACCACGGCCGTGGCCGCACCCGATCCGATGCGGGCCTGGCGCCATCGCTTCGGCTGGGACAGCGCAGCGCCACCGGCGCTGACGGCACCGACCACGCGCATCCGCAAGGTCGAGTTCGCCGACACCCGCGACCACAAGCAGTGGATGTGGAAGGCCACCGACGGCATTGCCGAGACCACCTGGCCCGGCGTCTACAACCGCTCGCGACTGCCCGGCCGCAACGACTACTTCCAGCTGCCGGACTGGAACACCTACGTCGAGGGCGGGCAGCAGCTTGACCTGACCCTGCCGGCGGGCGAGACAGTCAACCGCATCGAAGTGCGCGGCGCCGCGTTCGGCTCGTTGATCCATGGCGACGACGGCCAGCCGCCGACGCCGCTGCTGCAGCGCCCGCGCGGCGTGGTGCGCAGCGTCGATGACATCCCCGCGCAGACCGGCGGCGTCCTGCACTTCCGCAATACCGAACAGGAAACCCCGATCCAGGAAATCTGGGCCTACGACGTCAGCGCCGCCGCCGAGCCGGCCGGCACGGTCAAGCAGCGCTACCTGATCGACAGCCAGGCCCTGCCGGACTACCTCAACATCGCCAGCCTGCGGCAGTACATCGACGGCCGCTTCCCGGCGGCCGAGCGCAGCACGGTGATGGCGCTGCCCAAGGGCGCCGGCTCGCGGCGCCGCGCCGCCGACACGCTGCCGGCGCATCCCTTGCCGATCGTGCACGTGCTGATCCCCTCCGGCGTGGGCGACGCCCCGGCCGCGCAGCCGCTGATCCGCAGCTGGGCCTACAGCTGGGAGAACATGCACGATGGCCTGGATGGCGTGGCGATCGACCTGCCTGCCCTGGATCTGCCGGCCACGCACAACGGCCTGATCCCACTCAACCTCCGCATCAAGGATCCGATCTGGCCGGCGCGCGACATGATCGATGTGTCGGTGTCGGTGCGACCGGGTGAAAAGCGCACGCTGTGGCTGGACCTGCGCGACCGCATCCTCACCGCCGACAGCCTGTGGCTGTCCATCGCCTCGGCCGCGCCGGGCTTCAATGCCGCCTCGCTGGATGGCGCGGAGATCCGCATGGTCTACAAGGACCGCGAGCAGGCAAAGCAGGAACACATCGCCGACCGCTTCAACCAGGCGCGCGACAACTGGGGCTTCCTGGTCGAAGAACACACCACCTCCAAGCGCCAGCGCCTGTATGCGCGCGTGTATGCCGACCTGACCGATCTGCTGCGGGTCGACCCGGATCACGCACTCGGCCGCCTGTACTGGAACTACATCAGCTACAACAGCCAGGGCAAACCGCCGTTCACCGCGCCGGTGGCGCCCAAGGGCGTGCCGCGGTGGGCGTTCGCCCAGACCGAAGACCTCAAGTACGTGCGCCGCTTCGTGGACTGGTGGATCGACCACCGCCAGATCGCCTACGGCGACTTCGGCGGCGGCATCTCCGATGACTCCGACCTCACCCAGCAGTGGCCGGGCCTGGCACTGATGGGCGTGCAGCCGGACCGCCTCAATGCCTCGTTGACCGCGCTGTCCGATGCGGTGTATCGCAATGGCATGTTCAGCCACGGCCTGAGCACCATCGAGACCGACGAGCTGCACGCCTACGAGGAAGGCATCAACACCAACAGCGCCATGCTCTACCTCAACTGGGGCGATCCGCTCACGGTGGAGCGGCTGATGGAAACGGTGAAGGCCTTCGACGAGCGCATCATCCTGCCCAACCCGCAGGGCCACCTGTTGTTCTCCAGCAACTGGTACGGCGGCAACAAGGTGTACCGCGAACCCAACTGGCAGTGGCAGAAGCCGTACTCCTTCCCTGCGTTGCACCCGGCGTTCCTGGTCGGCCAGTACAACGCCGACCCCACCAGCCGCAAACTGGTCACCGGGCTGGCCGACAGCTACCTGGCCCATGCCTACACCGACGACAAGGGCCGCTGGACCCTGCCCAACGAGATCAGCTGGGCCACCGGCAAGACGCGCGGCGGCGAGCTCAACAACGGCTCCGGTGGTGGCGATGTCATGCACACCTTCTGGGCGGCGTGGCGCTGGAGCGGCGACGCCCGCTACCTCAAGGCGCTGGACTACCGCGTCGAACGCGGCGGCCCCGGCGCGCTGGCCAACCTGGGCGAGAACTATGTGGAGGTACTGGGCCGTGGCGCGGAATGGAACCCACGCCTGATCGCCGATGCCGACGCCGGCAACACCGGTTTCTCCAGCCTGATGGCGTGGCAGGCCACCGGCGACAAGGCCTACCTGGAAGCGCTGCACGCCGACGGCATCCAGGCCAAGGCGCAGCGCGAGTACATGAACACCGAAGGCCATTGGTGGTCGGACCGGGTGGAGGCGCCGAGCGAGTTCCTGCAGCGCGCCCGCCTGGGCGGCATCGCGCTCAAGCGCAACCAGAGCTGGCCCGGGCACACGGTGAGCTGGCGCTTCGAGCAGCCCGACGCCGCCGAACAGGTGGCGCTGCTGGTGCACGCGCCCTCGCCCGATCGCTTCAAGGTGATCGCCTACAACCTCGGCAAGCGCGCGGTGGATGCGCAGATGACCGCCTGGAACGTCACTGCCGGCCAGTGGCGGCTGACCAGCGGGGTGGACCGCGATGGCGACGACCGCATCGACGGCAAGGCCAGCGTGCGTGAGCTGGCGCTCGAACGCAGCGCGTCCACCACGTTGCGGTTCGTGCCGGGGCAGGCACAGGTGTTCGAGTTCGAGCTGGTGCAGGCCGGGCAGCCGGTGGAACAACGGCCCGACCTCGGGATCGGGCGGGGCGATGTGCGCGTGGACGGGCGCCAGGTCCAGGTGATCGTCCACAGCCTGGGCCATGTCGCGACCGGCGTGGGCGTGGCGGTGCTCGAGGACGCCAAGGGCCGTGAGCTGGCCCGGGTGGAGATTCCGCGCCTGGCCGCGCCCGGCGATCTGGTGCCCAAGACCACGACGGTCAGCCTGCCGCTGCCCGCCGGCAATCCCCGAGGCCTGCGCGTGCGTGTCATGCAGGCTGACGGGGCGGCGGAAGTGACCCAGCTCAACAATGCGGTGGCGCTGGACCGGTAGCGCCCTGCCCTGCAGGGCCGTTTTCGCGCCGGCACACCGCCGGCGCTAGGCCGCGTCGGTCTCCATCACCTGCAGGCGGCGCGCATACCAGCCGCCGCCCTCGGGCTCGAAGATCGCGCTGCGCGTCATCTCGCCCTGGTAGACGTGGACCGAGATGGCCAGCGCGTCGGCGCTGGTGTTGCGGATGGTGTGGTATTCGTGCGGCGGGATCAGGCTGCCGGCGCTGCCGCAGTCGCCCACGATGGCCGGTTGTGCGCGGAAGCGGAAGCGCTCGCCGTCGCGTTCCAGCAGCTGGTACTGGGTGATCTCCAGTTGGCCCAGCCACACCCCTTCCACGCACCACAGCCCGCTGTGGTCATGCAGCGGCGTGCCCTGCCCCGGCCCCCAGCTCATTGCCACCACGCTGTAGCCATGCGCGGCGCTGCGGTACAGCTCGCGCCGCGCGTAGTGGTCTTCGATGGGGCGATGGACGCAGGCCGGCAACTGGATGCGGCTGTCGGCGATGGCCTCGCGCAGCGCCTGGCGCAAGGTGGCGGCGATCTGCTGGGCATCATCGTGCTGGACCGCATGATCGACCGCAGCGATCAATCGATCACGGCCATGAAACGGCGGAAACGGGTCGTGGAAATCTTGCATGACCCCAGTCTAGGCGATCACGGTGAACGCCATGTTTGACGGGAATCACGGCAGATGCCGTCGAAGTTGAGCTAGTAGCAATCAAATTCGGCGAAACGGTGGCTAAAACCTATCAAAGCCACCGTTCCTCCATGACAGTCATCGACGCGCGCTCAACCGAACGTGCCGCGCTGGATGAAGGGCGCCTGCCGGTAGAGTTCGCGCTCGCCTCCGCGCGGGTCGTCGGCCTGGCGCGGGGGGCGGTCGAACAGCAGGGTCTGGCGGCGCTCGAGCGCATACCGCTCCCACGCCGGCAGGCCGGGATGATGGGGGTCGCCGTGCCGCGCGAACGCGATCAACGCCGCGCTCATCGACGCGGCCACCTGCATGGCGTCCTCGCCGTTGCCGGTCCGCGAACCGGGCTGGTGGGTGTTGTCGAACACCAGCGGGATGTCCAGCGTGTGGAACGCGCCGAACCTGCCGCCGTCCAGCGGCGAGCCCCAATCCAGTTGATAGGCCCAGGTGGGTGCGCCCTGGCGCGCACGCGCCTCCAGCTCCTCCACCGCGCCGCGCCACGAGCGCCCGGCGGTGGTGGCGGCGAAGAACACCTGCGAAGGCGTGTAGTGCGGATACAGCCGCCGGTACCCGGCAATCACCACCGAAGGCAGCAGGTCTACGTACTGCTCCCTTTCCAGCCTGGCCGGCAGCGTGTCCCAGGTGAGCGCGAAGTTGGCCGGGTCGTTGCCCAGGAACGCGCGTGTTTCATCGCGGGTGTTGCCGATCACCATCGGGATCCCGGCCGATTGCGCGGGCGCCTCCGGCCAGAACGGATGCACCGGCAGCACGGTGTGGTCCAGCACGGGACCAAAGTAGAGGGCGGTGTCTTCCACCCGCGATGGATCGCGGGCGCGGGTGGCGGCCAGCAGCGCCTCGGTGGACAGCGCGCGCAGGCCGGCCACGTCGGCCGCGCCGGTGGCCTGCATCGCGATCCGCGCGCGCTGGCTGGCCGCGCGCGGACCGGCGGCGGTCACCTGCTGGCCGCTCATGGTCCATGCCCGCTGGAACAGCCCGCGCGCGGCCGGCATCGCCATCAGCGTGGCGATCTTGGCACCACCGCCGGACTGGCCGAACACGGTGATGTTGTCCGCATCCCCGCCAAATTCCGCGGCGTGCTGGCGCACCCACTGCAGGGCCTGGACCAGGTCGAGCTGGCCGACGTTGCCCGATCCGGCCAAGGCCGGATCGCCGGTCGCGCCCAGGTACAGATAGCCGAAGACGTTGAGGCGGTGGTTGACCGTCACCACCACCACGTCGCCACGCCGGCACAGCGCGCTGCCGTCGTACAGCGGATCGCTGCCCGAGCCGGTGCTGTAGGCGCCGCCGTGGATATAAAACAGGATGGGCCGCCTGCCGCCGTCGCGCAGCGCGGGCGTCCACACGTTGAGGAACAGGCAATCCTCGCTGCCGGGGCCGTCGCCGCCCGGCTGCGGGGCCGACGCGCCGTACTGGCTGGCATCGCGCACGCCGCGCCATGCCGCCTCGGGCAGTGCCGGCAGGAAACGGCGCGTGCGCGTGTCGGCGCCATAGGGAATGCCACGGAAGACACTCACGCCCTGCTCGCGCTGGCCGCGCAGGCGCCCACTGCGCACGCGCGCCAGCGGAGCCGCGTCTTCGCGCGGGCCCGGGGTGCCGGCCAGCGCGGCCAGCGGCGGCAGGCTGGTGGCGCCCAGCAGCAGCGCATATCGCGCGCTGTCGCGCAGGAAACGCCGGCGTTGCAGATCCGCGCCGGTCCCGCTCATCGCGCGGCCTCCGGTGCCTGCGCCTGCATCCAGCGCAGGGCCAACGCAGGCCACTGCGCGACGGTCGATGTGGCTGGCATGCGCACGCCGAAGCCGTGCCCGCCCTGCGGGAACAGGTGCATTTCGGCCGCCACGCCGGCGCGCGACATCGCCTGGTAATAGACCAGGCTGTTGTGCACCGACACCACTGCGTCATCCTGCGCATGCACCAGGAAGGTGGGCGGCTGGTCCGGGCGCACGTGGTCCTGCATCGAGAACTGCGCGACCTGCGCCGCCTGCGGATGCTCGCCGAGCAGTCGCGTACGCGAGCCGCTGTGCGCATGGGCCCCCATGTCGATCACCGGGTAGAGCAACAGGGCCATGTCCGGCCGCGCGCTCTGCCGGTCGATCGCATCGGCGGGGGGATACACCGGCAGGTCGAAGCCGGTACTCAGCCGCGCGGCGACATGGCCGCCGGCGGAGAAACCCATCACGCCGATACGCTTCGGGTCCAACTGCCAGCGCGTGGCCCCGGCGCGGATCAGGCGCAGGGCCCGCTGGGCATCGGCGAGCGCGGCCTGGCGGTCGGCGCGCCCGGCCGGCAGCCGGTAACGCAGCACGAACAGCGTGACCCCGCCCTGGTCGACGAACGCCGGCACCAGCGCGGTGCCTTCCTTGTCCAGCACGATGCGCTGGTAGCCGCCGCCGGGGATCACCAGCAGGGCGCTGCCGTTGGGGTGCCTGGGACGGTAGGCGACCAGATAGGGCGCGTCCACATCGTCGATGTAACGATCCGGCAGGGGGGCGTCGCCGCTGCGCTCGATCACGTGGGGCGTGCGCGCCGGGCCGGTTTCGCCGGGCACCTGGCCGGCCGGCCACAGGGCGAGGCGATCGGCGCTGCCGGCGGCCGGTTCGGTGGCCGGTACGCTGCGCGCGGCCGCGTGCAGCAGGGAGGGGGACGCGGCCAGCCACAGGCAGGCCAGCAGGACGGGCAGAACGGCGCGGCGCATGGCGGGAAGTGTCCTCGTCGGCAGGGGCATGGGGTTCCAAGGTGCCCGGCGACAGCGTCTGACGCGCTGCACATTGCCAATGACACCGGTTTACCATATACAGCTCATCCAGACGCTGTCGATGCGCAGCGCACCATTCACCGGGAGACCCGCTTGAGCAACGATCACGGCACATCAGAGCTGCCCGACCAGGGGTTGGGCGAGATCGCCCACGCCTTCGTCGGCGCCCGCCAGCAGGGCCGCGCGCTGGCCGATTTCCCCGGCCATATCCCGCCGGACCTGGTCACCGCCTACCGTGTCCAGGACCAGGCGATCGCGCTCTGGGACGATACGGTGGTGGGTTGGAAGGTGGGTTACATCGCCGCCGAGCGCCGCGACGCCTCCGGCGACGACCGCCTGCTGGGCCCGATCTTTTCCCGTCGGCTCTGGAATGCTACCGGTGGAACAGTGGAGATCCCGGTGTTCGTCGGCGGCTTCGGCGCGGTCGAGGCCGAGTACGTGATCCAGCTGCAACAGGACGCCCCGGCCGACAAGCTGCAGTGGACCGCCGAGGAAGCCGAGGCATGGCCGGCCCGGTTGTTCATCGGCGTGGAAGTGGCCAGCAGTCCGCTGGCCACCATCAACCAGCTTGGCCCGCGCGTGGTGGTGTCCGATTTCGGCAACAACAACGGCCTGGTGCTGGGGCCGGAAATCCCCAACTGGACCGCACTGGACGATGCCGACCTGCGTGCGGAAACCCGCATCGAGGGCGCGGTGGTCGGTACCGGCGGCGCCACCCTGCTGCCCGGCGGGCTGCGCACCGCCTACGCCTTCGCGCTGGCGCGTTCGGCGCAGCGCGGACGGCCGCTCAAGGCCGGCGACCTGATCGCCAGTGGCAACGCCACCGGCATCCACGACATCGCCGTGGGGCAACAGGCATTGATCCGCTTCGCCGGCTACGGCGACATTACCTGCAAGGCCATCGCCGCCGGGTAACCGCGCCGCCATGGACAGACCGCTTGGGAGGGCGCAGATGTTCACTCGCAGAAATTTCCTTGCCACCGGCGTGGGCGCGCTGAGCGTGCCCCTGCTGCCGGCATGTTCGCGCGGCACCGGCAGCGACCTGCCCGGCGCGCACCTGCTCACCGCCACCGACGTGCACGTGGCCGACTACCCCACCGTGACCGCGGTGAAGTGGATCGGCCAGCAGCTGGAACAGAAGACCGGTGGCCGCCTGAAGCTGCGGCAGTACCACTCCGGCCAGCTGGGCCGCGAGTCCGAGGCGATCGACATGGCGCGCTTTGGCGCCATCGACATCACCCGCGTTTACGCCGGGGCGCTCAACAACGCCTTTCCGCTGACCCAGGCGCTGTGCCTGCCGTATGTGTTCGACTCGGTGGCGCACATGCGCCGCGCCCTCGATGGCGGCATCGCCGAGGCGGTGCTGGCCGGCTTCGAAAGCCGCGACCTGGTCGGCCTGGCCATCTACGATTCCGGCGCGCGCTGCTTCTACAACACCAAGCACCCCATCGTGGAACCCAGCGACCTGCACGGCCTGAAGCTGCGCGTGGCCTCCTCGGACATCTTCATCCAGCTGATGCGCCTGCTGGGCGCCAACCCGACCCCGATGTCGCTGGGCGACACCTTCTCGGGCATGGAGACGCACATGATCGACGGCGCTGAAAACAACCTGCGCAGCTTCCACTCCAGCCGGCATTTCGAGGCCGCCCATTACTGGTCGCAGAGCGATCACTCCTACGCACCTGACGTGCTGCTGATGTCGCGCCAGCGCTTCGAGGCGCTGACCCCGGCCGACCGCCAGCTGCTGCTGGACACCGCGCGTGCCTCGGTGGACGTGATGCGCGCGCAGTGGGACGCCTCGGAGAACACCGCGCGCCAGGCGGTGGCCGACTTCGGCATCCAGTTCAACGCGGTGGACATGCCCGCCTTCCGCAAGGCCGCCGCGCCGTTGCTGCAGCAGTACCTGCAGCAGCCGGCGCTGGCCGCGCTGACCCGTCGCATCCGCGACTTCGCCTGAGGCCTGCCGCGATGTCCGATCCCGTTTCCGATACCGCCGTTGCCGTGCCCAGCGCACCGCAGCGCCTGCTCAACGGCATTGCCGAGGTGGCCATCCACATCGCCGTGCTGGCCCTGCTCGGGCTGGTGGTGGTGCAGGGCTGGCAGGTGTTTGCCCGCTACGTCATCAACGATTCGCCCAGCTGGACCGAGCCGGTCACGCTGCTGCTGCTGGCCACGGCGATGAGCCTGGGCGCAGCCACCGGCGTGCACACCCGCCGCCATTTCGGCTTCTTCCTGCTGGCCGCGTACCTGGGCCCGGGCCTGCGCCGCGTGGTGGAGGTGTTTTCCGCGCTGGTGGTGGCCGTGCTCGGCGCGGTGATCGCCTGGTGGGCGGCCGTCCTGCTGCTGGATGGCCTGGACATCAAGGCCGCCGGCGCCCCCCTGCCGCAGAGCATCAACTACCTGCCGCTGTCGGTGGGCGGTGCGCTGATGGCGATCTTCGCCGTGAACCAGATGGTGCAGGCCGTGCGCCCCGCCGACCCTGCCACCGTTGCAGAGGGAGACCGCTGAACCATGGGCATCACGATCCTGTTTACCGTTTTCGCGGTGCTGCTGCTGCTCGGCGTGCCCGTCGCCTACGCCCTGGCGGCCGCCGCGCTCGCCACGTTGTGGTACCTGGACCTGCCCACGCTGGTGCTGGTCCAGCAGATTTCCGCCGGCACCGGCTCGGCCTCGCTGATCGCGATCCCACTGTTCATCTTCGCCGGTGAAATCATGATGCGCGGCGGCATCTCCGAACGCCTGATCGCGCTGGCGTCGTCGCTGGTGGGGCGCATGCGCGGTGGCCTGGGCCAGGTCTCGATCCTGTCCTCGCTGTTCTTCGGTGGCGTCTCCGGCTCGGCCATCGCCGATGTCTCGGCGGTGGGCGGCACGATGATCCCGCAGATGGTCAAGCGCGGTTACGACCGCGATTTCGCGGTGAACGTGAGCATCACCGCCGCGCTGGTGGCCCTGCTGGTGCCGCCCTCGCACAACCTGATCCTGTTCTCGGCCGCGGCCGGTGGCGGGCTGTCCATCGCCGACCTGTTCGCCGCCGGCATCGTGCCGGCGCTGCTGATGACCGTGGCGCTCATGCTCACCGGCTACGTGGTGGCGCGCCGTCGCGGCTACGGGGTGGAGGTCTTCCCCGGCTGGCGCGCGGTGCTGCTGCGCATGGTCTCGGCCCTGCCCGGCCTGGGCCTGGTGGCGCTGATCTTCATCGGCATCCGCGCCGGCATCTTCACCGCGGTGGAGAGTGCGGCCATCGCCGTGGTCTACGCGCTGCTGGTCACCACCGTGCTGTACCGCCAGCTCAACTGGCGCGAGTTCCTGGGCACGGTCACCCATGCCGCGCGCAGCACCGGCGTGATCCTGTTCGTGATCGCCACCGCCGCGGTGTTCGGTTGGCTGCTGGCCTACCTGCAGGTGCCGGCGGCGGCGGTGGACTTCCTGCAGTCCTTCGCGCACAGCCAGTTCATGGTGCTGTTGATGATCGTGGTGATGCTGCTGTTGCTGGGCACCTTCATGGACCTGGCGCCGATGATCCTGATCTGCACCCCGATCTTCCTGCCGGTGGCCAAGGCGTACGGCATCGATCCGATCCACTTCGGCCTGGTGCTGGTGCTCAGCGGTGGCCTCGGCCTGGTGACGCCGCCGGTGGGCTCGGTGCTGTTCATCGGCACGGCCATCGGCAAGATCAGCGTGGGCGAGAGCATGCGCTCGATCTGGCCGTTCTGGTTTGCCGCGCTGGGGGTGCTTGTGATCGTCACCTTCTTCCCGGAACTGTCGCTGTGGCTGCCGGCGCTG
Organism: Stenotrophomonas sp.; assembly: GCF_036662295.1. Classification (GTDB taxonomy): domain Bacteria; phylum Pseudomonadota; class Gammaproteobacteria; order Xanthomonadales; family Xanthomonadaceae; genus Stenotrophomonas. The sequence continues at coordinate 24,618 of NZ_JAVWXA010000004.1, read as the reverse complement.
CTGCGCGCCTGAGCCCATGGCCCCAAGGACGCGGCCAGCACGCGCGCGTCCCCCTGCTGGATGGCGGAGACCTGCAATGACCCTGTGCAAGACCCTGGCCGGCCTCGCCGCCGGACTGCTGTTGGCTGCGGCCGTGCACGCCGCACCGCCGGCCACCCCGTGGGCGCGCGGCATCGAACACCAGCGCCAGGCCGACCTGGGCAACGGCACCTTCCTCAACCCGGTGCTGGCCGGCGACCGGCCCGACCCGTCGGTGCTCAAGGATGGCGAGGACTACTACCTCACCCTGTCCTCGTTCGACGCCTATCCCGGCCTGCCGATCTGGCACTCGCGCGACCTGGTCAACTGGCAGCCACTGGGCCACGCCATCACCACCAACGTGGGCGCGATCTGGGCACCGGACATCGTCAAGCACCAGGGCCGCTACTTCATCTACTTCCCCGCGCGCACCGCGCAGGCACGCAGCAACTTCGTGGTCTGGGCCGACCGCATCGACGGCCCCTGGAGCGCGCCGATCGACATCGGCCTGGGCGGCTACATCGATCCGGGCCACGCGGTGGGCGAGGACGGCAAGCGCTACCTGTTCCTGAGCGGCGGCGCCTATGTGCAGCTGGCCGACGACGGCCTCAGCGTGGTGGGCACGCCGCGCCACGTGTATGACGGCTGGAAATACCCGGAGAGCTGGGATGTGGAGGCCTACGCGCAGGAAGGCCCGAAGATCCACGTCCGCGATGGCTGGTATTACATGACCACCGCCGTGGGCGGCACCGCCGGCCCGCCGACCGGGCACATGGTGATCACCGCCCGCTCGCGCTCGATCCACGGCCCCTGGCAGAACGCGCCGAACAACCCCATCACCCGCACCCGCTCGGCCGCCGAGCCGTGGTGGTCGCGCGGCCACGCCACGGTCATCGAGGGCACCGACGGGCGCTGGTGGATGATGTACCACGGCTACGAGAACGGGTACTGGACGCTGGGCCGGCAGGCGCTGCTGGAGCCGATCCAATGGACGGCCGACGGCTGGTTCACGGCCACCGGGGGCGATCTGGGCCAACCGCTGCGCAAGCCCGCCGGCCAGGTGCTGGGCCCGCACGGCATGGCCTTGTCCGACGACTTCGCCGGCCCGGCGCTGGGCCCGCAATGGTCCTTCTTCAATCCCGCCCGGGACGAGTACCGGCGGCTGGACTTCAGCGGCGAGGGCCTGCTGCTGCAGGGCAAGGGCCAGACCCCGAAGGACAGCTCGCCGCTGACCGTCATCGCCGGCGACACGGCCTACCAGTTCGAGGTGGAGATGGAGATCGCCCCGGGCGCGGTGGGCGGTGCCCTGCTCTTCTACAGCGACCGCCTGTACGTGGGCGTGGGCAGCAATGGCCAGGCCCTGGTCATGCACCGCTATGGCGAGGAGCGCCCTGCCCGGCTGGCGCCCGGCACCACCGGCGGGCGGCTGTGGCTGCGCGTCACCAACAACCGCCACATCGTCACCGTCCACACCAGCACCGACGGCCAGACCTGGCAGAAGTACCCGGTTCAGATGGAAGTCTCCGGCTACCATCACAATGTGGCCGGGAAGTTCCTCGCCCTCAAGCCGGCCCTGTACGCAGCCGGTGACGGCAAGGTACGTTTCCGCAACTTCCGCTACCGCGCCCTCGATTGAGCGGCCCGGTAGACTCCCCCGACTCATCCCGGTTCGAACGACATGTCATTGCGCAGCAAAAACGATCCGATGCCGCCGCACGGATTGACCAAGGGCAAGGCCGCCACCATCAATGACATCGCGCGCCTGTCCGGGGTCTCCAAGAAGACCGTGTCGCGCATCATCAACAACTCCCCGCTGGTGCGCAAAGACACCCGCGAGAAGGTCGAGGCGCTGATGCGCGAGGTGGGGTATGCGCCCGATCCGCTGGCGCGCGGCCTGGCCTTCCGGCGCTCGTTCCTGATCGGCATGGTGTACGACAACCCCACCGCGCAGTACATCGTGGACATGCAGTACGGCGCGCTGGACGCGCTGCGCGGCTCCAGTTTCGAGCTGGTGGTGCATCCCTGCGACTCGCGCAGCCCCGGCTACATCGAGGGCGTGCGCCGCTTCGTGCAGCAGCAGAAGCTGCATGGGGTGATCCTGGTGCCGCGCGCCTCCGAGGACCAGGCGCTGGTGGACATGCTCGACGAGATCGGCTGCCGCTTCACCCGCATCGCCGCGCTGCCGCTGGATGACACCTCGCAGATGGTGGTCACCCACGACCGCGACGGCGCCGCCGAGGCCGCCGATTACCTGCTCTCGCTGGGCCACCGCGACATCGCCCTGGTGACCGGCCCCAGTGCCTACCGCTCGGCGCACGAGCGCACCGCCGGCTTCATCGATGCGCTGGCCCAGCGCGGCATCGAACTGCCGCCGGCACGCATCGTGGAGGCCGGTTACACCTTCGAATCGGGCGTGGCCGCGGCCGAGAAGCTGCTGCTGGGCAAGCAGCGCCCCACCGCCATCTTCACCGGCAACGATGAAATGGCCGCCGGCATCTACAAGGTCGCCCTGCGCGCGGGCATCAACATTCCCCGCCAGTTGTCGATCATCGGCTACGACGACAGCCCGCTGGCCTCGCGCCTGTGGCCGTCGCTGACCTCGGTGCGCCGCCATACCCGCGACACCGGCCGCACCGCGGCGGCCATGCTGATCCAGCCCGAAGGCCAGGCCGCGCTGCAGATCGCCAGCGTGCGCCCGCACCTGATCGTGCGCGACTCCTGCCAACCGCCCGAGGATTGAGGCGCGCCGCGATGGCACCAACGCGTATTCATGATCAACGCGTCGCCACGCGCCGGGACAAGGCGTTGCCGGCCATACCGCTGCTCTGACACGTCCGCGGGCACTCACGCGGCACCGCTACTGCAACGCAAAATGACACCGGTTTCCCAACCGGCTAGAATCCCCCCGAATCGCGCCGGGGCCGACCCATCGGCCCACCCCTGCACTGGAGACGCCATGTACTGCAAGACCCACTACGCCACCCATCCCGACGCCATCAAGGGCGCCAGCAACGACGACCTGCGCGAGCTGTACCTGCTCGACGGCCTGTTCAACGCCGATGCGGTGACGCTGAAGTACACCCATTACGAGCGCTTCGTGCTGGGCGGCGCCGCGCCGGTCAACGGCCCGCTGTCGCTGCCCCGGCAGACCGAGCCGGCCTCTGCCGCCGGCCACCCGTTCCTGGAGCGCCGCGAGCTGGGCATCATCAACGTAGGCGCGGGCAGCGGCACCGTGACCGTGGATGGCACCGTGTTCACCCTTGGCCCGAAGGACGGCCTGTACGTGGCCATGGGCAGCGAAGAGGTGGTGTTCGCCTCCGATGACGCGGCCACCCCGGCCCAGTTCTACCTGGCCTCCACGCCGGCGCACGCGCGCTTTGAAACCAAACAGCTGTCGATCAAGGACGCGGTGGCACTGGATCGCGGCGCACTGGAAACCAGCAACGAGCGCACCATCTACCAGTACATCGTGCCGGCCACCTGCCAGTCCTCGCAGCTGCTGCTGGGCCTGACCGTGCTCAAGCCGGGCAGCGTGTGGAACACCATGCCCCCGCACCTGCACGACCGCCGCAGCGAGGTCTATTTCTACTTCGACCTGGGCCAGAACGACCGCGTGTACCACTTCATGGGCGAGCCCGAGGCGCAGCGCCACATCGTGATCCAGAACAACGAAGCGGTGGTGTCCCCGCCGTGGTCGATCCACATGGGCGCCGGCACCAGCAATTACGCCTTCATCTGGGCGATGGGCGGCGAAAACCTGGATTACACCGACATGCACGTGCTGGACATCTGCCAGCTCAAGTGACCCCCGCGCGCCATCCGCAGCCTGCGGGTGGCGCCTGTGCCGCATTGAAAAAGGACCGCATACGCAATGGCTAATCCGTTCAGTCTGGAAGGCAAGGTCGCCCTGGTCACCGGTGGCAACACCGGCCTGGGGCAGGGCATCGCGGTGGCACTGGCCCAGGCCGGTGCCGACGTGGCCGTGGCCGGCATCCAGCCGCCCACCGACACCCTCGCCGCCATCACCGCGCTGGGCCGCCGCTGCCTGGCCATCGAAGCCAACCTCATCAGCATCGAGCCGGTCGAGCGCGTCATCCGCGAAACCATCGACGGCCTGGGCGGGCTGGACATCCTGGTCAACAACGCCGGGCTGATCCGCCGCGCCGACGCGGTGGACTTCAGCGAGCAGGACTGGGACGACGTGATGAACGTCAACATCAAGTCCGCGTTCTTCATCTCCCAGGCCGCAGGCAGGCATTTCATCGCCCAGGGCCGCGGCAAGATCATCAACATCGCCTCCATGCTGTCCTTCCAGGGCGGCATCCGCGTGCCGTCCTACACCGCCAGCAAGAGCGGCATCGCCGGCATCACCCGCCTGCTGGCCAACGAGTGGGCGGCCAAGGGCATCAACGTCAACGCCATCGCGCCGGGCTACATGGCCACCGACAACACCGCCGCGCTGCGCGCCGATGAAGACCGCAACGCCTCGATCCTGGCGCGCATCCCGGCCGCGCGCTGGGGCACCCCGGAAGACCTCGGCGGGACGGCCGTGTTTCTGGCGTCGCGTGCCTCGGATTACGTCAACGGCGCGGTGCTGCCGGTCGATGGCGGTTGGCTGGCGCGGTAACGCCATCGCGATGCGCTGGCGCTCCCACGATCTGCGCTGCAGATCGTGGGCCCCGCGCGACCGTTGCCCCCAGACCCCCACCGCTTCGCGGTCGCCCCCTGACTCAGGGGGCTCTCCCCCAGATGCATGTCGGTAGTGCCGGCCGCTGGCCGGCAACACAAATCCGGTAGTGCCGGCCGCTGGCCGGCAGCGGGTCACCCAGGAGCACCACCATGCTGCGTCTGCTGCTGTCCCTGTCGCTGCTGTCCTTCGCTCCCGGCGCGCTGGGCGCACCGCACCGCGTCTTCATCGCCGGCGACTCCACCGCCGCCGAATACGGCCCCGAACGTGCGCCGCTGACCGGCTGGGGCCAGGCCTTGCAGACCTACCTGGACCCGGCCGCGTGGGAGGTACGCAACCATGCCAAGGCCGGCCGAAGCGCGCGCAGCTTCATCGAGGAAGCGCGCCTGGCGCCGATCGCCGCCGCGCTGCAACCGGGCGACGTGCTGCTGATCCAGTTCGGCCATAACGATGCAAAGTTCGAAGACGCCACGCGCTACACCGAGCCGGCCAGCGCCTACCCGCAGTACCTGACGCAGTACGTGCAGGTGGCTCGCGACAAGGGCGCCACGCCCGTGCTGATCACGCCGGTCGCGCGGTTGCTGTACGACTTCGGTTCGCTGCTGGACACCCACGCGCTGTATACCCAGGCGATGAAGCAGCTGGCCAGCCGCGAGCAGGTGGCGCTGATCGATCTCAACGACAGCTCCACGCGCTGGATCCGCGCACTGGGCGAGCAGGGCGCCAGACCGTACTTCATGTTCGTGCCCGAGCAGAACAAGGCCGACGGCACCCATTTCAGCGCGGCCGGTGCCAACGCCGTGGCCTGCCTGGTCATGCGCGACTGGGTGGCCCTGCGGCCCGGGCTGACGTCGGCGCTCAAGCGCGACATCGATTGCGAGGTACGCCGCGCAGGGCAGGGCGGTGACGCCGCCACGCCCTCGCGTGTCGTCCACGAACGCGATATCGCCGTCACCCAACCCGGCCCGCATGGTGGGGCGGGGCCGACCACCGCCTATCCGTTCTTCGCCGAGGACGGCCTGCCCTTCGTGCTGCGCAAGCGCGTGCTGCACAAGGGCGCCGGCATCGGCCTGCACCCGCAGCACAAGGATGAGATCTACTACATCGTCAGCGGGCGTGGCAGCTACGTGCTGGACGGTACGCGGCACGACGTGGCCGCCGGCGACGCGCTGCTGACCCGCGCCGGCAGCCGGCACGCGCTGCAGCAGGTGGGTGAGGATGACCTGGTGGTGCTGCTGGCCTATCCGCGCTAGCCAGCGCGGGCGGGGTGCCAGCGGCCACGCTCAACGGACGGGAGCGGCCAGCGGCTCCGGCCCGAAGTGCAGCAGGCCCAGCCGCGCCAGGTCCTCGGGCCGTTCGAAGTACGCGCTGTCCAGCGCGTCCATCGCCTGCCGCTCGGCGTCGTCCATCGCGCCGTACAGGTCGGTCAGTTGCTTGATCGCCGGATCGTCTTCCAGGCGGTCCAGCAGGCCGCGCATGCCGGCCAGCAGCGCGCGCGTCTTCACTGCGCCCATCGCCTGCAACGCGCGAAGTGCAAGCTGGCAGGTGGGGTCGCCCCAGTTGCACAGGAACTGCATGAAGCCGCCGTTGTTGATGTCCGCTTCCATGCGCCACAGCGCGACCAGCTGCTGGTCTTCATCGGACAACGCATCGAGCTGCCACCCCGCCGATTTCAGCCGCGCCAGCGCCGCCTCGTAACGGTCATCCCAGACCTGGTTGGGCACATCCACCACGCCCTGCGCCTGCACCGGCAGCAGGGCCGGCCAGTTCACCCCCAGGCCATCGGCGGTGAGTGCCCAGCCCGCGCGCCCGGCGGGATCGGCCCCGTGCAGTGCCGGCGCCCAGCGCAACGGCTGCCGGGTGCGGCGGCCATCGCTGAGGGAAAGCAGGACGAAGTCGTCGTCGAAATCGACGGCGGCAACACGCAGGGAAGCAAGCACGTTGGTCATGCAGCTCAGGATACCGGACCCGCGCGCGGCCTCAGACGTCGCCGCCGTCTTCCCAGCCTTCGCCGGTGCCCTGCTGGAACACCGTGTCACCGGCCTGCACCTCACCGGCCGGCAGGTGCTCCTTGGCCTCCAGCGCGGCGTAGATCGGGGTGAAGTCCGGATCGGTGGCCTGCATCAGCTGCTCGAAGCTGTCGATGACGAAGTAGGTCTTCTGGAAGGTGTCGATGCGGTAGCGGGTGCGCATGATGCGCTCCAGGTCGAAGCCGATCCGGTTCGGTGCCGCCGATTCCAGCGAGTACAGCGATTCGCCCTTGGACGAGACGATGCCGGCACCGTAGATGCGCAGGCCCTCGTCGGTATTGATCAGCCCGAACTCCACCGTGTACCAGTACAGGCGGGTGAGGTGCTGCAGCGCCTCCGGCCCGATCGCGTGCGCCTTGACCCCGCCGCGCCCGTAGGCGGCCATGTAGTCGGCAAACACCGGGTTCATAAGCAGCGGCACGTGCCCGAACAGGTCATGGAACATGTCCGGCTCGGCGATGTAGTCGATCTGGTCCGGGCGGCGGATCCACCACGTCACCGGGAAGCGGCGGTTGGCCAGGTGGTCGAAGAAATCCAGCTCCGGCAGCAGGCCTTCCACGCCCACCAGCGTCCAGCCGGTGGCCGCGCCCAGCACCTCGTTGAGCTGGTCGAAGCGCGGGATCATGTGCGCGCTCATGCCCATCTCATCCTGCGCCTGCAGGAACTCCCGGCTGGCCCGGCCCTCCAGCAACGCGCGCTGGCGCTGGTAGAGCGTGCTCCAGGTGGCGTGGTCGTCGGCGGTGTAGGTGTCCCAGGGCTGTTCCACGATGGCGGTGGTATAGACCGGCACGTAACCCTTGTCGGTCTGCTGGTGTTCGACGCGGCGTGGGGCGGTGGCGGTTTCCATCGTGGTGGTCTCCTGGGAAGTCATCTGACGATGCTAGGGCAGGGCGCGCGCAAGAGGATTGCAAAGTTGCACGGATATCCCCGATTGGCGCAATATCCTTGCGTCCATCTCATGTTGCGGAGCAGCAATGGCCGGGGAACCTCAGTTCGACCGCACGGATCTGCGCCTGTTGGCCGAAATCCAGCAGCACGGCCGCGCCACCAATGCCGAACTCGCCGCCCGGGTGAACCTGTCCCCCTCGGCGTGCCTGCGCCGGGTGCAGCGGCTGGAGAACGAAGGGGTGATCGCCGGGTACGGCGCGCGCCTGGAGCCGCGCCAGATCGGCCTTGGCCTGCAGGCCTTCGTCCGCGTGCAGCTGGAGAAGCACGACCAGCATGCCATCGGCGTCTTCGCCGACAGCGTGCTGGAGTGGGACGAAGTGGTGGCCTGCCACGCGCTCACCGGCGACATGGATTACCTGCTGCACATCTACGTGCGCGACCTGGAGCATTTCTCAAGTTTCCTGCTGGACAAACTGCTCAACGCCGCCGGCGTGGCCGACGTCAATTCCAGCTTCGTGCTACGCACGGTGAAGGACTTCCGCGCACTGCCGCTGTCGCAGCTGGAGTGAGGCTGGTCACGGACGGCAGTAGCCGTTCTCGGCTACATTGAACGACGTAGACGCATCAATGGAGGATGCAGGCGACATGATGGTCCCCGTACTACGCACCGTGTTCCTGTCTGCACTGCTGCCGCTGGCCGCCTGCGCGCGCTCGCCGGACGAGAAGCCGGTGGCGTTGACCCAGACCAACGAGCAGGGCTGCACGCGCCAGCGCAGCGTGGGGCCGCAGGATGCATATGCGGATCCTGCGCCCTTGAAACAGGCCTGCGTCGGCCCTTACCTGCTGGAGTTGCCGCAGAACTACTTCGATAACCAGACGGGCACCGAGCACGATGGCAGCTTTGGTCTGGCGTTGGAGTACCCGTCACTCGAGGCATTCAAACCGGGTGATCGCATTGGACTCACGGTGGATCAGTCACTGCGTACCATCGACATCGACTTTCGGTATTCCGAGCGCTACACACCGTTGCAGTTGATGGATCGGCTGTCGAGGCCGCCCGCACATGATCGAAACAGTCCAACGCGTTCCTTGGAAACCCGAATAAAGGGCACACCCGTGTTCGGACTCACGCCCTACTATGTGGACCTTGCACACGTTCGAGCACACTATCGAGCGGAGGGCATCGGCGATGAGTCGAGGGTCATGAAAGCCGCTGCGAACAGCGATTGGTTCATTTCAAGAGACCAAGGGGGGCGCGTCGATCGGCTGATCAGCTGTACATCGCGAGAAGCGATAGATCCAGGATACGAATGGCAGAAGGGCGTTCCAAGAAAGACGAAAACCAGAGAGATAGCGAGTTGTGAACACCTCTTTATAATGCCGGATCATCGTGTCATCGCTGAGCTCAGGTATTTGAGAGACCTTCTTCCCGAATGGGAGAGATTGGAGAGTCGCGCAAGCGCGGTGTTTATCGAAAGCGAAGTATTAAAGTAGCGGAAAGGACATGGAAGAAAGAGAAAATCCGGCGCTGAACGCCAAGGACATTGTTATTCTCCGTCATTACGCAAGCCAGGGTAATCGAGAACTCTACTTCAACTACCTCGCACAAAAAAGAGCGGCAGCGATGGTTATGGTCTGCTGGCACTCGGCGTCGTGCGCAATGACAATGCCCCGGGCGCGACAGCAAACAATTTCGCCGCACAACAGGCAGATCGAGATGGCGTTCCCATGAAGGAGAGCGACTGGCAGGATCTCGGCCTCAGATTGATGAGGCGTGACTTCGCTCTGCGGGAAAGACACTTCGAACTCGGTCGTCCAGACCTTGCTCTCAACCTCCCCACACGTGATGTACAAATCTCCCACGATCCGACTTTTCGGGAAACGGGAATTGACCGGGATGGCTGGACGCCGCGAAAGCTGCTCGAGGCCGCGCGCGATCATGGTGGCGAGCCAGAGGCCGAACGTGTCTGGACGATGCTTCTTGATAACCGAAACCTCGGCATCGACCGGGCCGCAGAAACGGGTAGGTTGCTGATGACCACCTACAACGATGACGGCCCGAAAATGGAAGCCTATCTGGCTGACATGGCGAGCGCGCGCTTGCCGGCCGGCCTCCAGCCCACCCCCAACACCGACCCCGACCGCATCGAGTACCGCGGTCAGACCTATCACTACAACGCCGAGGCGTCCCAATGGTGGCGGCAGAACGATGTCAAGGTCACCATGCCGATGGGATCGATTCCGATCCCGGTGGGGTCCATCAGCGTAGGACCATCGCGGGTGAACGACAACGCGACGCAGGAGTACCTCGACGACGCGCGCAAGGTACGCCTGCACCGTCAGGACCTGCGCGACGACTTCCACCCGGACGATCCCAACCGTAACCGTCCGATCATGAAGAGCCCGCAGGTGTTCGCCGAGGTTGGCGCGCCCGAGTCGGCCCTGCAGCAGTCGCAGCTCGCCCAGGCAGCCGACCCCAGGTCTGCCGACCACGCGCGCAACGGGCTGTATCAGCAGTGCGCGAGCCGTGTGCAGGCACTGGATGCAGAGGTCGGAAAGGGCTGGGATCGACATAGCGAGTGCATGGCGGCCAGCCTGACCACCCTGGCGGCCACCCACAAGCTGGAGCGCGTGGACCAGGTGGTGGTGACCGCGCCCAGCCAGGGCAAGGCCGGAGAGGAGCACGTGTTCGTGGTACAGGGCACGCTGGACGACCCGGGCCACCGCCGCGCGCACATGCCCACCGAGCAGGCGATCACCACGCCACCGGAACAGTCCTTCCAGCAGTTGGCGGCGCTGGACCAGGAGCGTGCGCGCGAGCCGGCGCTGCAGATGCAGCACGCGCAGGTCGATCAGGCCCGGTCGGCGCCCGCCCTGCAGATCTGACGGCCTCGCACCCGCTGGCGATGCTCTCTACTGCATCGCCAGCGGGCCACTCCCGGCGTCGCGCCACGAACGTCACGTTACCTACGGTTGGCCAGATCGGTGACCGCGCAGCAATGAAAAATGGAAACCAGATGACGCGCCACATCGCACTTACCCTGCTTCTGGCCTCGCTGCTATCGATGGCCGCGTGCGCGCAGCCGGCGGGCCAGAAACCAGTGGCGCTTACCCAGACCAACGAGCAGGGCTGCACACGCCAGCGCAGCCTTGGCCCGCAGGATCCGTATGCCGATCCTGCACCGTTGAAGGAGGCCTGCATCGGCCCGTATCTGCTGGCGTTGCCGCAGAACTATTTCTACAACCAGATCGGCACGGAGCATGATGGCAGCTACATGCTGGCGCTGGAGTATCCGTCGCTGCAGGCGTTCAAGCCCGGCGAACGAATGAACTTGACAGCGGATATGTCGATTCGCACGGTGAGCGTCGAGTACCGCTACATCGACCGAATCGACATTCGTGAAGCAATGCGTAGAAGCTACACGCCGATGGCGTACCAACAGGGCAATCCTGAGGCGTCACTGGAAAGCCGCATCCAAGGTGAGCGCCTGCATGGATTGGTCCCCTACTACCTCGATATGGGGGTGGTCCGCACTCACTATCGTGCGCAGGGTTTCAAGGAGGGCGCGCCGGTCATGACGGCTGGCTTCCACAAGGATTGGTTCCTGGCAAAAGACGCTGCCGGCGAGGTGGAAACAGTAATCAAATGTACGCCGCGAGAGATAACCGTATCTGGCGTCGAATATCGCGAAGGGAAGCTGGTCAAGAGCAAGGAGAACGGGTACGCCGTTTGCACGCAGACCTTCATGATCGCCCCGATGAAGACGTTGGTTGAGGTTACGTATCCTCGGGAGGGCCTTGAGCGCTGGCGTGAAATCGACGCACGCGCGCGTGAGTTGCTGACAGGTGCGATCAAGCAAAGCAGGGGAGTTAAGAAATGAGCGCGCGTAGGTCGATAAGGCCCGGTCGGCGCCCGCCTTGCAGGCCTGACTGCCTCGCACCCGCTGGCGATGCTGCTTCCTGCATCGCCAACGGGCCACTCCCGCCGTCCCGCTCCGTGGCACTTAACCTGCTTTTGGTTTCGCTGCTATCGATGGCCGCGTGCACGCCGCCGTCGGGCCAGAAACCGGTGGCGTTGACCCAGACCAACGAGCAGGGCTGCACGCGCCAGCGCAGCGTGGGCCCGCAGGATGCGTTCGCCGATCCTGCACCGGTGAAGCAAGCCTGCGTCGGCCCCTATCTGCTGGCGCTGCCGCAGAACTACTTCGACAATCAGACCGGCACCGAGCACGACGGCAGCTTTGGTCTGGCGTTGGAGTACCCGTCTCTGGAGCCGTTCAAGCCTGGAGAACGAATGCACCTGACTGCCGATGTCCTCACGCGCACGGTCAGCGTCGATTTCATTTACATCGACCGGATTGATGTCCGGCAGTCGTTACGCAACGCTTATCTTCCGATGGATCACGAGCGGGATGATCCAGCGGAGACGCTCGACGCAAGAATTCAAGGGCAGCCTGTTTACGGATTGACGCCCTACTATGCGGATCTGGCGCGCATACGTGACTACGATATCGGTAGAGGCGCGGCGCCACGACAGCCCGCCATGAAATCCAGTTGGTACGAGGACTGGTTCGTTACGCGCGACACCCGGGGGGAGATCGACAGGATCATCAAATGCACATCCCGCAATACCGTCGAGTCCGGCGTTGAGTACCGGGACGGAAAAATGGTGAAGAGCAGGGTGCGCGAGCTTCCCGAATGCGATCATTTCCTTATCATTCCTGAAAGAAGTACGCGCTTGCGAATCAACTACGTGCGCGAAGCAATGAAGGACTGGCGCGCCATCGAGGACAGAGCCAGGGCGTTGTTTCTCCAAGGCATCAGCAACAGGAAGTCCACGCCAGGACAGGCTGCGGGTGGAGCCGGTCTGCCGGCGGCGGGCGTCGCACGAAGGAATGCAGCAAGATGAAAGCGCTTGGAAAAGCTGGCGCCGAAGCAACGCTTCGCGCAGCGAACACCCTGGTCCTTGCCGCACTCCTGCCACTGGCAGCCTGCGCGCCATTGCCGGAGCAGAAGCCGGTGGCGCTCACCCAGACCAACGAGCAGGGCTGCACACGCCAGCGCAGCGTTGGCCCGCAGGATGCGTTCGCCGATCCTGCACCGGTGAAGCAAGCCTGCGTCGGCCCCTATCTGCTGGCGTTGCCGCAGAACTACTTTGATAACCAGACGGGCACCGAGCACGACGGCAGCTTTGCGCTGGCCCTGGAGTACCCCTCGCTCCAACCGTTCAAGCCCGGCGAGCTCAAACAGTTCAACGTGGACGTCTTCGCGCGCACGGTGAGCATCAACTATGGCTTTATCGACCGCATCGATGTCCAGCAGGCGCTGCGCAACGCCTATACGCCGATGGACTTCGAGCAGGATGATCCGGCCCGATCCCTGCATCTGCGGAAACAGGGCGAGATAATCCACGGATTGTCACCTTACTACGCCGATATTGACCGCATACGTGCGTACCGCCGGAAGCAGGGCATGGACGAGACAGCGCCCGGCATGCAGGTAAGGTGGCACCGCGATTGGTACGTGGCTCGCGATGACCATGATGAGATCCAGACAATCATCAAATGCACCGCACAGGGCGTCACTGAGACGGGCGTGGCGTATCGCGATGGCCGTTTGGTTCGCAGCCGTGAAAGCGAACTGCCAGAGTGCGACCACTTCTTTATCGTCGCCGACCACAGCACACGCATCAGGGTGACCTATGTTCGTGCGGCATTGAAGGATTGGCGCGCCATCGAGAAGCGCGCACGTGACCTGCTTGTGGGCAGTATCGCTCGGAAATAGCGACGATCCAGAAAGGTTGGAAGGATGCGGAAACGTGGAGCGCGCAGGGTCGCCGGTGGTCGCAACCCAGGAGGCGGGAGAACTTATGTTGCACGCAGCTCGAATATTGCTCATCACGGCACTACTGCCACTGGCTGCCTGCGTCCGCTCACCGGACCCGCTGCCGTTAGCGCAGACCCAGACCAACGAACAAGGCTGCACACGCCAGCGCAGCGTGGGGCCTCAGGATGCATTCGCCGATCCTGCACCTGTGAAGCAGGCCTGCGTCGGCCCTTACCTGCTGGCGCTGCCGCAAAACATCTTCGACAACCAGACCGGCACCGAGCACGACGGCAGCTTTTCCCTGGCCTTGGAGTACCCCTCGCTCCAGCCGTTCAAGCCGGGCGCGCGCAGGAACATGTCTGTCGACGGATCACTGCGTACGTTGCGCATCGAGTATGGCTACGCCGCGCGTTACACGCCGCTGCAGATCCTGCAGCGCATGACCACGCTTCCCGAGTACGAGCCCGACAGCCCAAGCCGGTCGCTGAAAGACAGGATCAAGGGCGAGGACGTGGCCGGGCTGACCCCGTACTACGTGGACATGGCGCGCGTTCGCGCGCATTACCTTGGAAAAGGCGCCAGCGAACGCACCCCCTTTATCCAACCGGCGTCGAACGACGACTGGTTCATCTCGCTTGACGCCACCGGGCGTGTCCAGCGCCTGATCCGCTGCGCGTCGCGGGAGATGAAGGATCCGGGCTACGACTGGCGCGGCAACGTGCCGGTCAAGAATTCCACGATCGGCGTGGCGAGGTGCGAGCACCTGTTCGTGATGCCGGAGCGGAAGGTCCTGGTCACCGTGTCCTACCTGCGCGATCTGCTACCGCAATGGCCGCGCATGGAAGCGCGAGCGAAGGCGGTCTTCCTGGAAGCGGACATCACGCCCGCGCGTGGCGCCCGTCGCGGCCGCCACGCCTCCACGAACACGGGCAGTTGAGCGCCCGGCCCACCGCACTTACCCCTCGCACTTCTCCTTGCGACCCATCAGCTTGCCCACGCGCGAGGGCTCGTCGCACTTGGGCTTGGGCGGCGGCGGGGCGAGCGCGGCGGCGCGGGCGCGCTGCAGCTGCTGCACCTTGGCGCGGATCTGCGGCATGGCCGCCATCGCGGCCTTCTCGCCTTCCAGGATCGCATAGCCACGCTGGCTGAAATCGGCCGCGCCGATCTCCAGCACCTTGGGCCGGATGATGATGTCCGCGCGCGCCAGTTCCTGCTCGCCCAGGCGCTGGCCCATGATCGCGATCGACTGGTTGACGATGCCCAGCATGCCCGTCGGCGACTTGCCGCTGGCCTTGCTGGAAATATCCACGGCGATGACGAAGTCCGCGCCCAGCTGGCGCGCCGCGTCCACCGGCACCGGGCTGACCACGCCGCCATCGACGAAGCTGTTCTTGCCGATCTTCACCGGCTCGAACACGCCGGGGATGCTGCTGGAGGCGCGCACGGCCTGGCCCACGTTGCCGCGCACGAAGACCGCGCGCTCGCCGGTGTCCAGGTTGGTGGCGACCGCGGCAAAGGGCTTGCGCAGCTTTTCGGCGGGGCGGTTGTCCACCTGCGCGTTGACGTAGTCCTGCAGCTTCTGGCCCTGCACCAGGCCGCCGGAGAACAGGCGCACGTCGCGGATGCTGGATTCATCCAGCGCCACGGCCTTGGTCTGCATCTGGAAGGCGTCCATGCCGCTGGCATACAGCGCCCCGACCACGCTGCCGGCGCTGGTGCCGGAGACCACCACCGGTTCGAAGCCGTTGGCTTCGAGCATCTTGATCACGCCGATATGCGCAAAGCCCTTGGCCGCGCCGCCGCCGAGGGCGATACCGATCTTGACCGGCTTGGCCGGCGCCACCGGGGTGGCCACCGGGGGCGGGGTGGGGCGGACCGGATCGCCGCCACAGCCGGCCAGCAGGCCGAGCAGGGCAACGGACAGCGTAAGACGAGTGCGGCGCAGTGATTTCATCGGAATCGCAGAAAGTGAATGGGCATCAAGGGCGCCAGCATACCCGTAGTGCCGGCCGCTGGCCGGCAAGCCGTGGATCGCCAGTCAACTCCGGTTGCCGGGCGCGCCAGCGGCTCAGAACCGGTTGTCGCCGTCCAGGATCCGGCCGATGCCGCCCAGCACCGACCCCTCGCCACGGCTCTGGCCACCGGCCTGCGGGGCGGCCATCCACATCCGCCCGGCCAGGCGCGAGAACGGCAGCGACTGCAGCCACACCTTGCCCGGCCCGGTCAGCGTGGCCAGGAACACGCCCTCGCCGCCAAAGACCATGCTCTTGATGCCGGCCACGCGACGCACGTCCATGTCCACGCTGGCGTGGTAGGCCACCACGCAGCCGGTGTCCACGTCCAGGCGCTCGCCGGCGGCCAGCTCGCGCTCGACCACGCAGCCGCCGGCATGCACGAACACCCAGCCATCGCCTTCCAGCTTCTGCATGATGAAGCCCTCGCCGCCAAACAGCCCGGTCATCACCTTGCGCTGGAACTGCACGCCGATCTGCACCCCGCGCGCGCCGGCCAGGAAGCTGTCCTTCTGGCAGATCAGGCAGCCGCCGTGCTCATCGAGCTTCATCGGCAGCACGGTGCCGGGGTAGGGCGCGGCGAAGGCGACCTTGGCCTTGCCCTGGCCGGTGTGGGTGTAGAGCGTGGCGAACAGGCTTTCGCCGGTGAGCACGCGCTTGCCGGCGCTCATCAGCTTGTCCATGAAACCGCCACCCTGGCCGCTGTGCGAGCCGTCGCCGAACACGGTGTCCATCTGCACCGAGGCGTCCTTGAACATCAGGGCCCCGGCCTCGGCGATGGCGCTTTCGCCCGGGTCCAGCTCGATCTCCACGAACTGCATCTCATGGCCCACGATGCGGAAGTCGATGTCGTCGGCGCGCTGGCCGCGCCCGCCGCTGCCCGGCACCGGCGGCGGCGCACCCTGCGGGGCGGTGCTGCCGGCCCGCAGTTCGGGCACCTCGGCCAGCGCCATCCAGCCGCTCATGCCCTCGCACCACACCAGCGCACGGGGGTTGGCGTGGGCGTACTGGCGGGCCGCTGCATCGTCCAGCGGGCCAACGCGGCCGGCCTGGCCGGAGGTGTGGAAGTACCACTGGGTCATTGCGCTGTACCGGGCGGGAAGGAAGGCGCCCAGTCTAGAACGGGCCGTACCCGCGGCGACTGGGCCGGAAGTCGTGACCACGGTCGAAGGATGGCGCGGTCCTTCACATCTGCGTGGCCGGATCTTGGTAATGAATGACCGGAATTTGCGACGTTGTTGCTGTGCTGCAACAATTGTCTGGTAGCGCCGGTCCACCACCCCTCCCAACACAGCCTAATCGCCATGTTCCCGAACCGCACTGCCCACGGCCGGTCTCCGTCCGTGCATCCGCTCGTCATCGCCCTCGCCGCCCTGCTGCCATTGACGGCCGCAGCCCAGGACGCCCCCGCCGCCAAGGATCCGGTCGCCCTCGATACCCTGCAGGTGACGGCCCAGCGCCGCGTCGAAAACGCCAAGGACGTGCCGGTCTCGATTTCCGCCATCCAGGGCGAGAAGCTCGACGTGCTCGGTTCGGCCGGTGACGACATCCGGTTCCTGTCCGCGCGCGTGCCCAGCCTGAACATCGAATCGTCCTACGGTCGTGCCTTCCCGCGCTTCTACATCCGCGGCCTGGGCAATACCGACTTCGATCTCAATGCCTCCCAGCCGGTGTCGCTGGTGTATGACGATGTGGTGCAGGAAAGCCCGCTGCTGAAGGGCTTCCCGCTGTTCGACCTGGCCGGCGTGGAAGTGCTGCGCGGCCCGCAGGGCACCCTGTTCGGCCGCAATACCCCGGCCGGCGTGGTCAAGTTCGACTCCGCCCGTCCCTCCCAGGACGCGGATGGCTACATCAAGGTCGCCTACGGCAGCTACAACACCTGGAACACCCAGGGCGCCTACGGCGGCCCGCTGACCGATCGCTGGTCGGCGCGCGTGTCCGCGTTGTACCAGCGCCGCGACGACTGGGTGACCAACACCCGCCAGGGTGCGCCGGCGCAGGGCTTTGAAGGCTATGACGAGGCCGCCGCACGCGTGCAGTTCCTGTACGAAGGCGATGACGTGGAAGCGCTGTTCAACCTGCACAAGCGCAAGCTCAACGGCACCGCGCGCCTGTTCCGCGCCAACATCATCCAGCCGGGCAGCAACAAGCTGGTGGAGAACTTCGACCGCGATGAAGTGGCCACCGACGGCCAGAACTTCTCCGACCTGGAAACCTGGGGCGGCAGCGCGCGCCTGAAGTGGGACCTGGGCCGGGTCACGCTGCACTCCATCACCGGCTATGAAACCGCCGAATCGCTCAACCATGGCGACATCGACGGCGGCTACGGCGCGGCGTTCCTGGGCGCGGGCAACTACGGCCCGGGCAACATCCCGTTCGCCTCCGAATCGGCCGATGGCCTGCCGCACCACCGCCAGTGGACCCAGGAATTCCGCGTGGAATCCAACGAATGGGGCCGCTTGGACTGGCAGGCCGGCGTGTTCTACTTCGATGAAGACGTCACCATCGACAGCTTCAACTACGACTCGCTGACCCCGGGCAACCCGCAGACCGGCCATGCGGTGCAGCAGCAGCGCAACAAGGCGTGGGCGGCCTTCGCCTCCGGCGACCTGGACGTGACCGAGCGCTTCAAGCTGCGCGGCGGCGTGCGTTACACCCAGGACAAGAAGGACTTCAGCGCCAGCGTGCTGCAGGCCGTGCCCTTCGGCACCCCGGTCAGCGGCCCGTACATCGCCCGCACCGACGTCAACGACGTCAGCTGGGACCTGAGCGGCGTCTACCAGATCACCGACAACGTCAACACGTATGCGCGCGTGGCCAAGGGCTTCCGCGCCCCGTCGATCCAGGGTCGCCTGGCCTTCGGCGGCGTGTCCCAGGCCGATTCGGAGAAGGTGATCTCCTATGAAGTGGGCATCAAGGCCGACCTGTTCGATCGTCGCGCGCGCCTGGGCTTCAACGTGTTCCGCTACAACGTGGACGGCCAGCAGCTGATCGCCGTGGGCGGCAGCAACAACACCGCCACCCTGCTCAACGCCGACCGCACCATCGGCCAGGGCGCCGAGCTGGACTTCGAGGCCTACCTCACCGACCACGTGTTGCTGACTCTGGGCAGCAGCTACAACGACACCGAGATCAAGGACAAGAACCTGGCGGTGGCGATCTGTGGCGGCGGCTGCACCATCACCGACCCGACCACCGTCATCGACGGTGCCACCTACGCCCTGGTCAACGGCAACCCGTTGCCGCAGGCGCCCAAGTGGATCCACAACCTCACCCTGCGCGCCGGCTTCCCGGTCAACGACGCCAGCGAGCTGTACGTCTACACCGACTGGGCCTACCGCAGCCCGGTGAACTTCTTCCTGTACGAGTCGCCGGAGTTCCGTAGCCGCTCGTCGCTGGAAGGTGGGCTGCGCCTGGGTTACAACTGGGATTACGGCCAGTACGACGTGGCCGTGTACGGGCGCAACCTGACCGACCAGGTGCGCGTGGTCGGTGCGATCGACTTCAACAACCTCACCGGCTTCCTCAACGAGCCGCGCACGTTTGGCGTGGAGTTCACCGCGAAGTTCTGAGGTGGTCATGCGGCAGGCGCCCACCACCGGTGGGCGCCTGGCAAACGAAAACGGCGCGGAGAGATCCGCGCCGTTTTTCGTTCTGCCGCGATTCGGTGGTGGCGGCCGCAGGAACCCGCGATTCGGTAGTGCCGGCCGCTGGCCGGCTTCCAACAGACACTCCCCCTCTCAACGGTCACCACCCAACGGTCAGCGCAGCGCTTTTGAATCGCCCTGATAGCCGCCGCTGCCCGGCTCCGCGCAAGCGCGCTGCTACCCGCAGGGATTCACGTCGGACAACCGCATCAGAAGAACTTCCCCCAAATGACCGATGAATCTCCTTCTTTTGCATGGGTGGCTTGTCGTAATTGAACCGCTCACAGACGTGGAAACGTGTGCCAGATGCCGCTGCATGCACAATAAACCTTGAAATTTGCACCTTGTCGCGTTTGGCCTGGTCAATTCCACGCGAGCGGATTAGCACTGCATGGACCGGAATGCGCCGGTATGGAGGCAGTGCAATGACTTACAGGAAGTGGCAGATCACTGTGGCATCGACCATTCTGCTGGCATCTCTCCAGGCAGAGGCCCAGGTAAACGATGCAGATGGGCTCAGGCACCTCGAGAACCAACGGTTGGAGCTGGACAAGCGGACCGCATCGATCACCGACCGCCATGCCTTCGATGCCTACGCCAAGGCGACAGAAGGCACCGACATCTTCCCGCTGTCCAAGCTCAGCCCTGCCGCGCGTGCACGGTTCACCGAATCGCTGCGCTTCAACGCACGTGGCCTGACTACGTTCGACTACTCGGATCTGGTCAGGGAGCTGGGAGCGGCCGATATCCAGCGTGTGCTCAAACCCTTTGGCTTCCAGCATCTTGTAGCGGTTCTGCCAGACATCAGGGTGCTCTCGGAAGAGGACCATAGGGTGTTGCAGACATTGGAAGCAACCCGCCGTCTACGTTGCAGCGTAGGAGAGCACTGCAACGAAACGGACTATCCCGCTTACAAATGCGCCTCGCATGCAACATGTGAGGAATCTTCGGTTCATACTTGCACCTCCAACTGCTGACGTCCGCAATGCGGCGGCCATGCCTCACCCAAGCAGGTGTGCTGTGCGGACTCCTGCGGATCGGCGCCGTGTTTCTCGTCTCCCCAGTTGCGCCCTGCGCGGCTGGGGAAGCCGTGGATCAGGCATACGCCGCTGTGCTGCGCGCGGCTGAGGGTACGTCAGGGCCTGACCACGATTGGCGCACGCGTGGCGCAGCGGTGGATAGTGAGTTTGACATGCATGCCATGCATCATCTGGACGCCCTGTCCGCCCTTTGCACGCAGGACTTGCGCATGCTGTTGCGGGCAACCCATGCGGCGGCGGTGGCAAGCAAGCATTCCCGCTATTCGGGTATCGCACAGCGCATCGGCATGCAGTTGAAGGGACGAGGCGCCCTACAGTCTGCCGATATCCGCGACGGCGCTCGCATCGCCATGATCAGTCGCGACGGCAGCGCACTGACGTCTGGATCAATGTGGTCATCAGCCTTCAATGGTGCCCGACCGCCCACGCTGCCCAAGGCCACAGCGGATGTTGACTACTGGACACCGGACCCGGACGGAGCGGGCTACGGAAAAGCGACGGCGGAGATTGCATCGCTGGATATCCTCGTCATCGCGCATCCGACGTGCGGCTTCACGCGGGCTGCAGCGGACGCGGCGCAAACCGATCCTGAGCTGCGATCCATGCTTTCAGGTCGCCGCGCGCTCTGGCTGTCGCCGCAGGACGGGACGCTCGATCCACGTGTCTTCATCGACTGGCGCGAACGACATCCCGACCTGCCAATCCATATCGTGGGCCGCCAGTCGGGGTTTCCCGAGCTTGGCTACTGGGGAACGCCCACGTTCTACATCCTGCGAGACGGCAAGGTGGTCGCGCGGGTCGTGGGTTGGCCGAGCGGAGGCAACAAAGCGGCGTTGCAGAAGGCCTTTGCAGATGCAGGCATCGCGCCACGAGTTGATCCTGCCGGGCGGTGAGAGGTTACAGCGCGCTCTGCGGCCGCACCTTCAGCACCGCTTCCTCGGCCGCGCAATCACGGCTGGCATGCCGCCCGGCCTTGCGCGCGGCGGCGATCTCCCGGCGCGCGGCGCGCAGGTCTTTCTGGAAGCCGCGGTTGTCATGCAGGCGGGCCACGGCGGCCGCGCCCATGAAGCGCCCTTCCAGGATGTCGCTTTGCCAGTGCACGTTGCACACCAGCCGGCTCTCGCCATAGTCGCGGCCGCGTGCCTGGATCGCATCGGCGCGGTCCGGGGCGATCTCGGCCAGGATCAGCGCCCACGCCCAGCCGATCGAGGTGTGGCCGGAGGGGTAGGAGCCATTGCCGCGCAGGCCGTCCTCATCCTCCGGCGTGCAGGTCGGTGCGCCGTTGACCATGAACGGGCGTGCGCGCTGGTAGTGCTTCTTTGCCACCCGCGTGGCCGCGCTGGCATCGATCCGGCTGCGCTCCAGCAGGCGATACAGGGCCGGGGTCTTCACGGCATCCACGTCCATGTCGATGGCGCAGGCGAACTGGTTGGCCCCTTCCGGAAAGCCCAGTTCGGCATCGCGATGGGCCTGCGCGAAACGGGGGCTGCCCTGCAGCGCGCGTGCCTCGGCGCTGACCTGTTCGTCCAACGCGAAACCGGCCGAACCCGGGGCCGGCGGCGCCGGTACCAGGTCCAGGCTGGCCGGTACGGCATCGCTGGCCAGGTAACCGACCGCCTTGGTGGTCACCGAGGCTTCCACCGCCGTCGTGCCCGGTGCCGGCGTGGTTGCGCAGCCGGCCAGGGCGGTCAACAGGGCAGCGCTCAACACGGCGCGCAGGGCAAGGGCGGGGCAGGGCATGGGACGACTCGCAACGGACCAAAGCGGCATGATCGCAGCTTCACCTGGCCTCCACAGCCGCCGTTGGTCATGCGGCCAGATCCGGCACGGCGCGCCGCCGGATGACGAAAACCGGCGACTGGTTCACGGATTTAAGCAGACGCGCGACATAGCTTCGCCCTAGGCGCCCCTAACCGTCATGTCGCCGTGGATACATGCACGGCACGGCAAGGCGGTAGCGCCGATCGGAATCAGGGGGATCACCTGCAAGGAGACAGCGGATGCGAAGCAACGCGGTAAGGATGGGCGGCGGACTCGCCCTGGGCTTGATGCTGGCGTGCGGCAACGCGCACGCCGCCGATGTAGTGGGGGTGGCGTTCGTGCATGGCACCGGCAAGCAGACCGATGCGCGCGCGGACTACTGGCAACCGGGAATCATCGACACCGTGCGCCAGGGCCTGCCCAACAGCAGCAACTACACGGTGGTCAACTGCGATTTCGAACAGTACATGTGGAAGGCCGAGGCGGCCGGGTGCCTGGCCGGGCAGCTGACCAGCTTCATCAACAGCAAGGGCATCACCAAGCTGGTGGTCATCACCCATTCCAACGGGGGCAACGTGGTGCGCTGGATCCTGTCCAACCCCACCTACGACAGCCGCTATCCCAAGCTCATCCAGACCATCAGCAAGGTCACCGCGCTGGCGCCGTCCTCGGCCGGCACGCCGCTGGCCGATGCCGCGCTCAACGGCAATGCCTTCGAGTCGTCGGTGGGCTGGCTGCTGGGCTACAAGAACGATGCCGTGCGCCAGCAGCAGGTGAGCCACATGGCCACCTACAACGCGCAGAACCTCTACGGCACCGCGGGCCGGCCGGCGCTGCCCAAGGCCTTCCGCGTGGTGGTCGGCTCGGATGTCGAGTCGGCGGTGTGGGACAGCAACAGCTACTGCGGCGGGTATGCCCAGAACGTGGGCCTGGAGTTCACCCAGAACTGGTTGAACAGCTGCTCGGACGGGTTCCTGGAGTGCAGCAGCCAGAAGGCGGCCGGCAGCCTGTGGTTCACCGACAAGGCGCGCACCAAGGGCGCCGAACCGCTGAGCCACAACCAGAGCCGCCGCGAGTGCTTCGGCCTGGGCACGATCCTGCGCAACGACCTGACCCTGTGAGGAGCACCCGCATGACTTCAAGACTGATGATGGCCGCCGCCGTGGCCGCGGCGCTGGTGTCCCTGCCGGTGCTGGCCGCGCAACCGTTGTTGAGCCGCAGCGGCGACCAGCTCGCGCCGCGCGTGGAGAACGCCCCGCTGGCCGCTGCGGGCATCGAGCGCGCGCCGGTAAGCTTCGCCTGGGCGCTGGACCCGGCCCAGTCGCTGGCGGCCCCGGCCCCGTTCGTGGCCACCAGCCGCAGCTACTGGGAGATGGTCGATGCCGGCAGCCTGCAGCGTGGCCTGGACCTGCCGTTGACCGCCGCCGATGCGGTGATCCAGGTGAGCCCGACGCAGGGCGCCCGCGCGCTGGCGCCGGAGCAGTGGCAGGTGCGCGATCCGGCCGGTGCGCTGGCGGTGGACAAGGTGGTGGACGCGCAGCAGTTGCGTGCCGCCGGCATGAGCGTGGGCCAGGGCACGGCGATGGTGCGCACCGGGCGCAGCAGCATGGCCGGCAACTACCGCCTGCAGAGTGCCCAGGCACAGGGCCGCTACGTGGTGCAGGTGCTGGAACCCAACAGCACCGTGGCCCTGCACCTGCAGGCCAGCCGCGAGCAGGTGCTGGCCGGGGGCAGCGTCTCGGTGAGTGCGCGCCTGCTCGATGACGGCGGCACCGCGGCACTGGCGGCCGGCAAGGCCAGCGGGCGGCTGCTGCCGGCCGGTGGCGAGGCACTGCTGGTGGCCCCGGACGGGCGCAGCTGGCCGGTGCCGCTGGTGGCCGGCAAGCAGGGCCTCACCGCGCAGGTCACCCTTCCCAGTGACGTCGGCACGGTGCAGGGGCTGTGGGAGCTGCAGGCCTTCGTCAGTGCCAATGGCGTGCAGCGCGATGGCAAGGTGGCCTTCGCGGTGGCCCAGCCCACGGCGCGGTTCAGTGGCCAGGTGGAGGTGGATGCGGCCCGCCGCACGGTGACGCTGCCGCTGCAGATCGGCGCGCCGGGCCGTTACGAGGCGCGCGGCACGCTGTACGCCACCGGGCCCGATGGCCGCTTGCGGCCGGTGGCCCAGGCGCACAGCGCGGCATGGTTCGATGCGGCCGGCAGCGCCGCGCTGGCATTGCCGTTCGACAGCGTGGCCCTGCCGCGCGGCTATGCCGCCCCGTTCGAGCTGCGCGACCTGCAGTTGCAGGACCAGGGCCGGATGGCGCCAATCGAGTCACGCGCGGTAGCCGTCACGTTCTAGGCACGGCGGGCGACGGAGGAACCCCTCCGTCGCCCCAACAGGGGTAGAGCCACCCCATGGGTGGCCGCGTCCCATCACGCCCCCGCACCCCGCCAGCCACGCATGGCGTGGCTCTACCCCCCAGGGCCGGCCTCGCCATCCACCGGGGTAGAGCCACCCCATGGGTGGCTGCCTTCCATCGGGCCCTCGCACCCCGCCAGCCACGCATGGCGTGGCTCTACCCCCCAAGGGCCGGCCTCGCCATCCACCGGGGTAGAGCCACCCCATGGGTGGCTGCCCTCCATCGGGCCGCCGTGCGCCGCCAGCCACGCATGGCGTGGCTCTTATCTCTTGGCGATCTGGCACCTTAGGTGCCGAGAGCCCGGCGTGGG
>NZ_JAVWXA010000003.1:76273-90535 GCF_036662295.1 Stenotrophomonas sp. | reverse complement strand
AAGCCATGCGAGAGTAGGTCATCGCCAGGGTTTATACCCAAAACCCCGCTGCTCACGCAGCGGGGTTTTTTCTTTGTGCCGATAAAAGTCAAAAGACGGGGATGCTGCCCGCCTGGTACGGTCGGTTCCCCAACGACCGCCCACCTCGCCTGCGATCGCATTGACGCATGGATCCACGCTTGCAGGGCTTCGGACTTCCAGCACCTGTACAACGCGTTTCCCATCCCGCCAGCGCCGGTATCCGCGCCCCGGTAACGCCCGGCCGTTGGTCGGGCGACGGCGCAGCGCGCCGGGGTTTGTCACATCGCCAGGCCCCGTACCGAGCAACGCGCGGCACCCGCCGTCGCCCCATACCACCGGCGATGTCCGCTCCCAGGCAGCGCCCGACCATGGGTCGGGCGACGGCGCAACGCGCCGGGCCCTATCGCACCAGGAAAACCCGGTACCGACCAACGCCCGGCCCCACCGGCAGCACCTGCAAAAACGGCGCCCTTGCGGGCGCCGTTCTCGTATACGTGTCAGCGTAAGCCGGCAGCGTCAGGCGGCCACCGGTTGCCGCCGCGCCTCCACGCTGTCCAACGCAGCAGGCTGCCCGTGCCGGAACACGGCCACCGCTCCACTGAGCTCGGCCGCCTGTGTCTCGAGCAGGCGGGCGGCGGCACTGGCTTCTTCGACCAGCGCGGCGTTCTGCTGGGTGGCGTCGTCCATCTGCGCCACGGTCTGGTTGACCTGGTCGATGCCGCTGGCCTGCTCCTGCGAGGCCGAGGAGATCTCGGCCATGATCCCGCTCACCGCCGAGACGCTGCCCACGATCTCGGTCATGGTGCGGCCGGCGTCCTCGGCCAGGCGGGCGCCGTCGACCACCTGCTGCACGGCGTCTTCGATCAGATGCTTGATCTCCTTGGCGGCGGCGGCCGAGCGCTGGGCCAGGGTGCGGACCTCGCTGGCCACCACGGCAAAGCCACGGCCCTGCTCGCCGGCCCGCGCCGCCTCCACCGCGGCATTGAGGGCCAGGATGTTGGTCTGGAAAGCGATGCCGTCGATCACGCCGGTGATGTCGGCGATCCGGCGCGAGGTGCCCTGGATGGCCTCCATGGTGGTGACCACGCGCTCGACGGCGTGGTTGCCACGCCCGGCCACGTCCTGCGCGCCGTGCGCCAGTGCGCTGGCATGCCGCGCGTGCTCGGCGTTCTGGCGCACGGTGGAGGTCAGTTCTTCCATCGACGCCGCGGTTTCTTCCAGGTGGGCGGCCTGGCGTTCGGTGCGCTCGGAGAGGTCACTGTTGCCGCTGGCGATCTCGCTGGCGGCCAGGCCGATCGCGCCGGTGCACTGCTTGATGCGTTCGACCATGGCCGTGAGCTGGGTCGCGGTGGCATTGGCATCGCGTTGCATGGCGGCGAAGGAACCGTCGAACTGCCCCTGCATGCGCTGGTCGAGATCGCCATTGGCCAGCGCCGACAGCACGCGGCGGACCTCGCCGACGGTGGTGCCGACACTTTCCAGCAGCTGGTTGATGCCACGGCTGAGGCCATCCATGAAGCTGGCCCCGGCGTCGGCGATGGGCAGGCGACGGTCGAGGTCGCCCTTGGCGGCCGCGGCCACGATATCGGCCACGGCCGTTTCCAGCTGCAGCTCCTGGGTGCGGTCATGCCATTCCACCGCAAAGCCCAGGCGCGCGCCGTGCGCATCGAAGACCGGCGTGACCACCTGGGCGAAGTGCACCGGGCCGATCCGGATCCGGCCGTGATGCACGCTCTGCAGGCTGTTGAGAATGCCGCGGATGCGATCGGGCGCGACGTGGAAGCGGTGGATGCTGGTGCCGACCAGGCGCTCGGCATCGAAGTCGGGGAACGCCTCGCGCAGGCTGGCCTGCTGGTTGCGCAGCAGGCTGACCACGGCGTGGTTGACGTAGCGGATCACGTGGTCGTTGTCGGCGATCATCATCGCGGTTCGCGATACATCCAGCGCCTGGCGGATCTGCGCGTTCTCGGCATGGCCGGCTGCGGCACGCCGGGCGTCCTCGGCGTGGGTGGCCGCGGCCTGGCGCGCCTGCAACAGCGCCTGCGCCTGCCCATCGGCGGCGCGCCGCAGGCGCAGGCCCAGCAGGGCCATCAGCACGGCGGCCGGTAGCAGCGGCAGCAGCAGCGCCGGTTGCTGCTGCCAGATCGCCGCTGCGGCGGTGAGCGCGATCAACAGCGTGGCGGCCAGCACGTAGCGCGCGTCGGCGCGGCCGGGGGAGGACACGGTGCCGGCACGGTCGGGCGGGCGCGAGGGGACGAGGGGTAGGGCAGACATGACGACTCCGGGATCAGGAACAGGCGGGGCGGCCGGTCGCGCGGGTGCGTGGCCAGGCCAGGGACGCGCCAATCACCGGCCAGGCGGTGGGCGCAGCGTGTGGCAGGCGGGGGCGGCGGCGGCAGGGGCGTGCACGCAGAGGCGCGGTGTCGACGGTGGCGAACACCGCCGGCAAGGCCCGATCCTGCGGGCGATGGCACGGCCAACACGGCATGGCGACGTCGTTCCCTGAAGCCTGGGGGGATGCGCGGCTTCGCGATGGCGGAGCAGGCAACGGAGCAGGCCGACGCGAACACAGCCGACCTGCCTTATCGGTATCGGTCCGGGCGCGTGGAAATTGAGTGCGTCAGGGTGTCGCAGGCGCCACGACGGCGCGGCGCGGCGGGTCAGCCGGCGAGGAAGGCGTTGATCACATCGCCCACCTGGGCAGGGTGTTCCATGTGCAGGTGGTGCGTGCCCGGGAACACGGCCAGGCGGCCATCGCGGAGCAGGCTGATGCGCTGGCTGCGCAGCGGCTCGGGGTAGTACGCCTGCGCGGGCGTGGCATAGATCACCTGGGTAGGGCATTCGATCGCGGCCAGCAGGTCGTCGATCTGCGCTTCGCTCAGGCGCATCGCGGTGGGCAGCATCAGGCGCGGATCGCTGCACCAGCTGTAGCCGCCTTCGACCGGCTTGACCCCTCGCTCGACCAGCAGGCGCGCGCAGGGCTCGCTGAGCTGGTTGGCCATCATTCGCGCGCGGATCGGTGCGGCCAGGTCGGGGAACACGCGCAGGCGCTTGCCCGGCAGTGCCCGTGCCGCACGCACGTGCTCGCGCAGGCGGCTGGCGGTTTCATCCTCGGGACCGCGCAGGCCACCGAGGGCCTCGATCGCCACCAGCCGCGCCACGCGCTCGGGTGCGGCGGCGGCGGTGAGGCTGGCGATGCCGGCGCCCATCGAATGCCCGATCAGGGTGAAGCGGTCCCAGCCCAGGGCGTCGGCGACGTCCAGGACATGGCAGATCGCGCCGGGCGTGTTGTATTGGGTGCCGGGCGGCAGGTGCGCGCTGTGGCCGTGGCCGGGCAGGTCGAGCGCGACCAGGTCCAGCCCCGGCAGGTGCGCGGCCAGCGGGACGAAGCTGGCCGCGTTGTCCAGCCAGCCATGCAGGGCCAGCACGCGGTGGCCATCGTGGCGGTCGTGGCCGGGGGTGCGCAGGCCGGCGGCGAGCGTGCCGGCCACCTCCAGCGAAAACGGCTGCAACACGCTCATGCCAGCGCGGCGATGCTCAACCGCGACAACGCACGTGCGTGTTCGGGGGCATCGTTGAGGCAGGGGATGTAGCGCATCTGCGCGCCGCGCGCGGCAAGGGTTTCGGTGAAGCCCAACGCCACTTCCTCCAGCGTTTCCAGGCAATCGGTGGCGAACCCGGGGCAGACCACGTCGATGCGGCGCACGCCGCGCTCGGCCATCGCCCACAGCGTGGGCTCGGCATACGGCTGCAGCCACTTCTCGCGGCCGAATCGCGACTGATAGGTGAGCTGCCAGGCATCGTCGGGCAGGCCCAATGCCTGCGCGATGGCCTCGGCACTGGCCTGGCAGCGCTGCGGGTACGGGTCGCCGGCATCGGCCAGCCGCTGCGGGATGCCGTGGAAGGAAAACACCAGCTGCTCGCCGCGGCCCTGGGTGGCCCACGCCTGGCGGATGCCGTTGGCCACCGCCTCGACCCAGTCCGGGTCCACCGCGTAATCGCGCACCAACGTGACCGTGACGCCGGGGTGCCGGGGCTGCCAGTCGCGCACCTGGTCCTCGATGGAGGCGGTGGTGGTGGTGGAATACTGCGGATACAGCGGCAGCACCACGATCCGGCGCATGCCCTCGGCGGCCAGCCGGTCCAGTTCGTGGGTGAGCGCGGGCGCACCGTAGCGCATGGCGTGGCGCACCCGCACGGTGGGCATCAAGGCCTGCATGGCCTCGGCCAGGCGCCGGGTATGCACCATCAGCGGGGAGCCCTCGGGCAACCAGACCTGGGCGTACTTGGCGGCCGAGCGACCGCTGCGCAGCGGCAGGATCAGCCCGTACAGCAAGGGCTTCCACAGCAACGGCGGGATCGCGACCACGCGACGGTCGCTGAGGAATTCAGCCAGGTAGCGACGCACCGCCGGGGCGGTTGGCGTCTCGGGCGTGCCTAGATTGACCGCCAGCACGGCGGTGTCGGGTGCGTCGAGCATGTGCCCATTCTCGCAGGTCTACGCGATTGACGGGATGGAATGCGCAAATAGAGGCCATCTGTTTACGCTATCAATAGGCGCCATCACTCACTGCCGATTCATCGCCGCCCTTCTAACGTCGGGACAGCGTATCGCTGGCAATGTCGCGCCTTGCCCACTTGCTTTATCTTTGTATGAATCGAATTCTGGAGCCCACCATGCGTCGCCTTAGCCTTGCACTGTTGATCTCCACCAGCCTGCTGCTGTCGGCCCCGGCGATGGCCGGGCCGC
The DNA here is from genome assembly GCF_036662295.1 of Stenotrophomonas sp. Taxonomy (GTDB): domain Bacteria; phylum Pseudomonadota; class Gammaproteobacteria; order Xanthomonadales; family Xanthomonadaceae; genus Stenotrophomonas. The sequence goes on along the minus strand of NZ_JAVWXA010000003.1, from coordinate 85,764 downwards.
AGGAAGACCAGCGCGCCCGCAACGCGGTCCGCGTGCTCAACGAGATCCAGGAAATCCCCGAGCAGGGGATTCCGGACAAGTTACTGGACGAAGGCCGCGCGATCGTGGTCATTCCCGACACGATCAAGGCGGGCCTGGTGATCGGCGGACGTCGTGGCCATGGCCTGATGTCGGTCAAGAACCCGGACGGGAGCTGGTCCAACCCGGTCTTCGTCAAGCTCACCGGCGGCAGCATCGGCTTCCAGGCCGGCGTGCAGTCCTCCGACGTGGTGCTGGTGTTCCGCAACGATCGCAGCCTGGACAATCTGGTCAACGGCAAGTTCACCCTGGGCGCCGATGCGGGCGTGGCTGCCGGTCCGGTGGGGCGCAATGCCGCCGCCGCCACCGATGGCCAGCTGAAGGCCGAGATCTGGTCGTGGTCGCGTGCCCGCGGCCTGTTCGCCGGCGTGGCGCTGGACGGTGCCGTGCTGCAGATCGACGATGCGGCCAACCTGGACGCCTACGGCAGCAACACCACCCCGCGCATGGTGTTCGAGGGGCGCATGGGCGAGCCGCCGTCAATCGACGTCGTTGCCTTCCGTGATCGCCTGGAAGAAGCCACCTATACCGCCCGCGAGAAGCGGGGCACCGCCGGGGCCGCACCGGCGCCGATGGCGCGCCAGTCCGCCCCGGTTGCACCGGTGGCCGCGCCGATGGCTGAACAGGCACCGGTCAACGGCGCGACCACCGCGCCGCTGCAGCCGACCCCGGCCCAGCCGGCACCGCAGCAGGGCTTCCAGCCGGTGGGCGAGGGCGAAGTGCGCACTGAATCGCTGGACGGCAACTGACTTTCGTCACGCGCGCCGGCCTACGGCCGGTGCGCTATGCTCAAGCGTCTGATCACTACGTAACGCGAGCCGCTCATGGGCAGTTTCAGCATCTGGCATTGGTTGGTCGTGCTGGTCATCGTTCTGCTGGTGTTCGGCACCAAGAAGTTGACCAGCGGCGCCAAGGACCTTGGCAGCGCCGTCAAGGAATTCAAGAAGGGCATGCGCGAGGAAGACAAGCCGAACGCGCAGCTCAGCGACAGCTCGCGCCCGCAGGACGCGACGCCGACGTCGCAGACCGAGCACGACCGCGACCCGCGCTGATCCGGTAGCGCGGCGTGTTCGATATCGGTTTCAGTGAACTGCTGGTCATCGCGGTGGTGGCCTTGGTAGTGCTTGGCCCGGAGCGGTTGCCCAAGGCGGCCCGTTTTGCCGGGCTGTGGGTGCGGCGTGCGCGCCACCAATGGGATTCGGTGAAGCAGGAGCTGGAACGCGAGCTGCACGCCGACGAGATCAAGCGGCAGTTCCGCGACGTGCAGGCCTCGGTGCAGGACACCGAAGCGCAGCTGCGCGCCAGTGGCGAAGCCGTGCGCCGCGAGGCCGAGCTGATGCGCCAGGACGTGGCGCGCCAAGGTGAGGCGCTGCAGGGCGGGGACGAGCAGGCGCCGGTGATGACCGGGCCGACGCCGGGTTCGCCGGCCAGCGTGGCACAGCACGTGGTGGCCGCCGAGCCGGCGCCGATCGAGGACACCCCCGAGGCGGCGCCGCCGCGCGATGCGATGGCCCCGCCGGGCATCGACGGCAGTGCGCCACGCGCGCCGCGTCCGCCGCCGGCCGAGGAAGAGACGCGATGAGTGGGCAGGACTATCCGGAAAGCTCGCTGGTCGAGCATCTGATCGAGCTGCGCGCGCGGCTGGTGCGCGCGATCATCGGCCTGCTGGCGGTGCTGCTGGTGCTGTTGCCGTTCTCGCGCCGGATCTACACGTGGTTGGCCGAGCCGTTGATTTCGCAGCTGCCCAACGGGCAGACGATGATCGCCACCAATCCGGCCGGGGCGTTTTTCGCGCCGTTGAAACTGACGTTCTTCGTGGCGGTGTTCGTGGCGGTGCCGTGGCTGCTGTACCAGCTGTGGTCGTTCGTGGCGCCGGGGCTGTACGCGCGCGAGAAGCGGCTGGCCGTGCCGTTGCTGGTGTCCTCGGTGCTGCTGTTCTACCTTGGCTGCGCGTTTGCCTACTTCCTGGTGTTGCCGGCGGTGTTCCATTTCCTGACCACCTTCCGCCCGGAGGTGATCGCGATCACGCCCGATGCCAATGCCTACCTGGACTTCGTGCTGGCGATCTTCTTCGCCTTCGGCACCAGTTTCGAGTTGCCGGTGGCGATGGTGATCCTGGTGCTGCTGGGCTGGGTGACGCCGCAGCAGTTCAAGGAAAGCCGAGGCTACGCGGTGGTGGGCATTTTCGTGGTGGCCGCGGTGCTGACTCCGCCGGACGTGGTCTCGCAGCTGCTGCTGGCCATTCCGATGTGCATCCTCTACGAACTGGGCATCCACGCCGCCCGCTGGCTGGTGCCGCGCCCGGGCGACACCGAACAGCCGCAGTGACCTGAGGCGGGCAGCCAAGGGGGCGGTGGGATGCCGGCCAGCGGCCGGCACGACCGCTTCGGTCTTTTCGCTGCGACTCCCCGCCACCGCACAACCCACACAACAAAAAACCCCGACCAGGGCCGGGGTTTTTCAAGTATCCGAACTCAAGCGGCGAACACGTTGCCCGGCCCGCCCGGGGCGACCGGCGGTGGCGTGCGGCCGCGGTGGGCGAACATCTGCTTCCAGGCCGCGTAGACCGCCCCCACGTACAGCGGCATCACCACCGTGGCCACCGCCAGCTGCATCACGAACGCCGCCGCGCCGATCCCGCCGACCAGCAACGCGACCTGCATCAGCACGAAGACCAGGAAGTAGATGCACAGCAGCGCGATCAGCCCCAGCACCATGAACACGGCCATCGCCGCGAAGTTCTCGATGCAGCCCTGCAGGCTCATCCGCAGCGCGTGCATCCCGCTCTGGCGGTCGAACACCACCAGCGCCGGCTGGGTGAACATCGCCATGCTCAGCGCCACGAACGCCGCACAGGACACCACGATCCACAACAGGATGCGCTTGACCGGCGCATCGGCCATCAATGCCAGCACCTGCTCGTTGCTGGGCTGCGCCGTGGACTGCTGCAGCTCCTGCATCTTCTGCAGCATCTCGCTGGATGCCGTCAGCCCATGCGTGCCCACCAGTGCCAGCAGCAGCGTGCCGAGTGCGATCACCGCGATCAGCTGGATCGCCAGCGGCACCAGCAGGTGGCTGACCCGCCGGTCGCGGATCGGCTGCAGCAGGTGCGCCGGCTGGGCGCGGTGGCCCTGGTCGATCTCGCCCACCGCCCACAGCATCCCGCCGAACACCAGCGGACCCACCGCCAGCGACAGCAGTTGCACCAGCGTGCCCAGCCAGCCCGGCAGCAACTGGGCCAGCACCAGGATCAGCGAACTGACCAGCATCCCGATCACGCCCAGCACCGCCAGCTGCATGGGCGCCCGCCCATACACCGAAAACGCGTCCAGCAGCCATTGGGCGCCCGCCGAGGCGGGCAGCTTGCGAATCTCGCTCATACCATTCCGGAACAGGGGAAGGGGCGCGCTCGCCCCGAATCGTTTGGATTATCGCTGTTTTCCGTGCGCGGCACCTGAAGGCCGGGTGCGTTGGGCGCGATGCGCCCCGGCGTGCCCGGCCGCGGCCTCAGGCGTTGCGGGCCTGGCGTACGAAACGCCGCAGCAACTGGCGCGCCAGCGGCGCCGCGCTGACCCCACGCGCCACGCTGCGCGCGCAGCCGCCGTGGCGGCGGATGCACTCGGCGCGGGCATGCACGTAGCCGCGCATGTGGTGGGTGGCGAACTCCGGATGGAACTGCACCCCCAGGCCTGGCCGCCGTAGCGGAAGGCATGGCAGTTGTCCTGCGCCGAGCGCGCCAGGATGGCCGCGCCGTCCGGCGCGCGCAGCACCGTCTGCAGGTGGGTGGCGTGGGCCGGGAAGCGCGCGGGCAGGCCGGCGAACAACGGGTCGCTGCTGGCCGACGGCTCCAGGGCCAGCTCGATGGTGCCCGACTCGCGCCCGGCCGGGTTGTAGGCCACCTCGCCGCCCAGCGCATGCGCCAGCAACTGGTGGCCGTAGCAGATGCCGAACACCGGGCGCCCCGCGTGCACCGCCCCGCGCAGCCATTCGGCGCTGCGTTCGCTCCACTCGGCACGGTCGGTCACGTAGGCCGCCGAGCCGGTGACGATCACCCCGGCAAAGCGGCGGTGGTCGGGCAGGGTGCCGCCGTGCTCGACGTCCACCACCACTGTCTCGTCCGCCTCCAGCCCGGCGGCCACGCGGATCCAGTGCGGAAACCGCCCGTAGCGGCGCAGCGAGGCGACGGGTTGGCCGGTTTCAAGGATCAGGAACGGGGCGGAATTCATCCGGGGGCGGCAGCACTGAGAGGACTTCCTCGATTGTAGTCAGCCCTGCGGCCACCTTTTCAAGTCCCGCGCGGCGCAGGGTGCGCACCCCTTCGGCACGTGCGGCCCGGCTGAAAACGGCCAGGTCCATGTCCGCGCGGATCAGGCCGCGCAGGCGCGAACCCAATGGCAGCAACTCATACAGGCCCACCCGGCCGAGGTAACCGGTGCGCCGGCAGTCGATGCAGCCGGCCGGTGCATATGGCGTGGGTGACTCAGGTAATGCTTCATCGGCATCAGCCAGGACCGCCCATTGGGCCGGGCTGAGCGGGCGCGGCACCTTGCAGTGCGGGCACAGGGTGCGCACCAGGCGCTGGGCCAGGATGCCGTTGAGGGTGGAGGCGAGCAGGTAGTGCGGCACGCCCAGGTCGAGCAGGCGGGTGATCGCCGAGGCGGCGTCGTTGGTGTGCAGGGTGGACAGCACCAGGTGGCCGGTCAGCGAGGCCTGCACGGCCATCTGCGCGGTCTCCAGGTCGCGGATCTCACCGATCATGATGATGTCCGGGTCCTGCCGCAGCAGGGTGCGCACGCCGCTGGCGAAATCCAGGTCGATGTTGGTCTGGACCTGCATCTGGTTGAATTCCGGGGCGATCATTTCGATCGGGTCTTCCACCGTGCACACGTTCACATCCGGCGTGGCCAGCCGCTTGAGCGTGGAATACAGGGTGGTGGTCTTGCCCGAGCCGGTGGGGCCGGTGACCAGCACGATGCCGTGCGGGCGCTCGACCAGGGCGGTCCAGCCGGCTGCCTCCTGCGGGCTGAAACCGAGCTGGTCGATGCTCTTGAAGGCCGCATCGGGGTCGAAGATGCGCATCACGCACTTCTCGCCGAAGGCGGTGGGCATGGTGGACAGCCGCATTTCGACCTCGCGCCCGCCCGGCGAGCGGGTCTTGATGCGGCCGTCCTGCGGGCGCCGGCGCTCGGCCAGGTCCATGCGCCCGAGCACCTTGATGCGGCTGACCACGGCGGTCATCACCGCCGGCGGCACCTCGAACACCTTGTGCAGCATGCCGTCGATGCGGAAGCGCATGCGCCCCATGTCGCGGCGCGGCTCCAGGTGGATGTCCGAGGCGCGCTGCTCGTAGGCGTACTGCAGCAGCCAGTCCACGATGTGCACGATGTGCTGGTCGTCGGCGTTGACGTCGCCGGCGCGGCCCAGCTCGACCAGCTGCTCGAAGCTGGGCAGGGTGCCGTTGGTTTCCCCGCGCACGTCGCCGCGGGCGCCCCGCACCGAGCGGGTGACCCCGAAGAACTCCATGGTGTAGCGGTGCAGGTCCAGCGGGTTGACCACCGCCAGCTCGATCCGGCGGCGGGTGAGGTGCTGCAGGTCGCGCAGCCATTCCTGGGCCAGCGGCTCGCTGGTGGCCACCAGCAGGCGCTCGCTGTCCACCGCCAGCGGCAGGAAGCGGTGCCGGCGCGCGTAGGCGTGGGAGACCAGCGCGGTGACCGAGGCGACATCGACCCGGGTCGGATCGATCCGCAGGTAGCGGCTGCCGGTGCGCGCGGCCAGCCATTCGGTCAGTCGCTCCAGGCCCAGCTCGCCGCCACCGCTGGCGGTCAGCTTCAGGTTGGCCAGCAGCACCAGCGGATGGACCTCGCTGGCGTTGCGGGCGCCCTGGGCGGAAAAGCGGATCCGCTCCAGGTCCGCGTCGGCGACCAGGCCGTCGGCGACCAGCGCGGCGACCACCTGTTCGAAACCGAGCCGACCCGGCGGCAGCGGGATGCCGGCCGGCGTGGCCGGGGTGCTGCCAGGGCCGGGAAGTACCGGTGGGCGCTGATCCATCCGCCAACGTCCTCGTTGCGTGCCAGGCACGCCGTAATGGGATAGGGCCGTCTGGAAGGCGGCAACGCAGTCGCTGGCTATACTAGCGCACCCCTCCTGCAGGCAAGAATCCGCCGCATGTCCGCCACTCCCAACGTTGCGATCACTTTCCAGGGCCTGATCCAGACCCTCAACCAGTATTGGGCGCAGCAGGGCTGCGTGCTGATCCAGCCGCTGGACCTGGAGGTGGGTGCCGGCACCTTCCATCCGGCCACGTTCCTGCGCTCGATCGGTCCGGAAAGCTGGAATGCGGCGTACGTGCAGCCCTCGCGCCGCCCCACCGACGGCCGCTACGGCGAGAACCCCAACCGCCTGCAGCGCTACTACCAGTACCAGGTGGCGATGAAGCCGAGCCCGGACAACATCCAGCAGCTGTACCTGGATTCGCTCAAGGCGCTGGGCATCGACCCGCTGGTGCACGACCTGCGCTTTGTCGAGGACAACTGGGAATCGCCGACGCTGGGTGCCTGGGGCCTGGGCTGGGAAGTGTGGCTCAACGGCATGGAAGTGACCCAGTTCACCTACTTCCAGCAGGCCGGTGGCCTGGAGTGCAAGCCGGTGCTCGGCGAGATCACCTACGGCCTCGAGCGCCTGTGCATGTACCTGCAGAACTGCGACAACGTGTACGACCTGGTCTGGACCTACGGCCCGGACGGCACGCCGGTGACCTACGGCGATGTGTACCTGCAGAACGAGATCGAGCAGAGCACCTACAACTTCGAATACGCCGACGTGGATGAAATGTTCCATCGCTTTGACGCCTGCGAGAAAGAGGCACAGAAGCTGGTGGAGGTGGGCCTGCCGCTGCCGGCCTATGAGCAGGTGTGCAAGGCCAGCCATGCCTTCAACCTGCTGGACGCGCGCCGCGCGATCAGCGTGACCGAGCGCCAGCGCTACATCCTGCGCGTGCGCGCGCTGGCCCAGGCGGTGGCCAGGCTGTATGAGGCCAAGCGCATCGAAGCGGTGGCCGCCAAGGAGGTGCAGGCATGAGCACGATGGCCCCGCTGCTGATCGAACTGGGTACCGAAGAATTGCCGGTGAAGGCACTGCCGGGCCTGGCCCAGGCGTTCTTCGACGGTGTGGTGGACGGGCTGGCCAGGCGTGGCGTGGCCGTGGAGCGTGGCGATGCCAAGCCGCTGTCGACCCCGCGCCGCCTGGCGGTGCTGCTGCCCGGCGTGGCGCTGGAGCAGCCGGAACAGCGCGGCGAAGTGCTGGGCCCGTACCTGAACATCGCGCTGGATGCCGACGGCCAGCCGACCAAGGCGCTGCAGGGTTTCGCGGCCAAGGCCGGGATCGACTGGAGCGCGCTGGAGCGCACCACCGATGCCAAGGGCGAGCGCTTCGTGCACCGCTCCACCACCCCTGGCGCGCGCACGGCCGCGCTGCTGCCGGAGATCCTGCGCGAGGCGATCGCGGCCATGCCGATCCCCAAGCCGATGCGCTGGGGCAGCCACGCCTACGGCTTTGCGCGGCCGGTGCATTGGCTGGTGCTGTTGCACGGCAAGGACATCATCGAAGCCGAGCTGCTGGGCCTGAAGGCCGACCGTATGAGCCGCGGCCATCGCTTCATGCACGACAAGACGGTGTGGCTGTCCTCGCCGGAGGACTACGTGAGCTCGCTGCAGGCCGCCTGCGTGCTGGTGGATGCCGACACGCGCCGCGCGCGCATCGTCGAGCAGGTCAATGCCGAAGCCGCCCGTGCCGGTGGCCAGGCGCGGATCACCGATGACAACCTGGAGCAGGTGGTCAACCTGGTGGAATGGCCGGCGCCGGTGCTGTGCAGCTTCGAGCGCGAGTTCCTGGCGGTGCCGCAGGAAGCGCTGATCGAGACGATGGAGATCAACCAGAAGTTCTTCCCGGTGCTCGATGCCAGCGGCAGGCTCACCGAGAAGTTCATCGGCATCGCCAACATCGAATCGAAGGACGTGGCGGAAGTGGCCAAGGGCTACGAGCGGGTGATCCGCCCGCGCTTCTCCGATGCCAAGTTCTTCTTCGACGAAGATCTGAAGCAGGGCCTGGAGTCGATGGGCGAGGGCCTGAAGACGGTGACCTACCAGGCCAAGCTGGGCTCGGTGGCCGACAAGGTGCAGCGCGTGGTGGCGCTGGCCGAGGCGATTGCGCCGCAGGTGGGTGCCGACCCGGTGCTGGCCAGGCGTGCGGCGGTGCTGGCCAAGAACGACCTGCAGTCGCGGATGGTCAACGAGTTCCCGGAGCTGCAGGGCATCGCCGGCCGTCACTACGCGCTGACCGGGGGCGAATCGCCGGAGGTGGCGCTGGCCATCGACGAGGCCTACCAGCCGCGTTTCGGCGGCGATGACATCGCGCTGTCGCCGCTGGGCAAGGTGCTGGCGATCGCCGAGCGCCTGGACACGCTGGCCGGCGGGTTTGCCGCAGGCCTGAAGCCGACCGGCAACAAGGACCCGTTCGCCCTGCGGCGGAACGCGCTGGGGTTGGCGCGGACGATCATCGAGAGCGGGTTCGAGCTGGACCTGCGCGCGCTGGTGGGCACCGCGATGGCGGGCCTGCCGGCCGCGGTGCAGCCCAGTGCCGAGCGCAAGACCGAGGCGCTGCCGCAGGAACTGGTCGACTTCATCCTCGACCGCCTGCGCGGCTACTACGCCGACAAGGGCGTGCCGGCCACGCACTTCAACGCGGTGGCCGAGCTGAAGCCGGCGTCGCTGTATGACCTGGACCGCCGCATCGATGCGATCGGCATCTTTGCCGCGCTGCCGGAAGCCGAGGCCCTCGCGGCGGCCAACAAGCGCATCCGCAACATCCTGCGCAAGGCCGAAGGCGACATCCCGGGCATGGTCGATCCGTCGCTGCTGGCCGAGCCGGCCGAGAGCGAGCTGGCCGAAGCCGTGGAAGCGGCGATCAACGACAGCAACGCCAGCCTGCACCACAAGGACTACGTGAGCGTGCTGAACCGCCTGGCGCGCCTGCGCCCGCAGGTGGATGCGTTCTTCGATGCGGTGATGGTCAACGCCGAGGACCCGGCGCTGCGCGGCAATCGCCTGGCCCTGCTCAAGCGCCTGGGCGACCGCCTCGGCAGCGTGGCGGCGATCGAGCACCTGTCCAGCTGAGGAAGCGCGGCGACCGCGGGTCGTCATGCGGTTCATGCACACCCAACGCCTCGATTCCACCCGGAATCGAGGCGTTTTTTGTTCCGCCTCCCCAACGCCGAGCTCCGTCGTGGGCCCTCGGACCGTTCGCCGTCGCGCACCGGAAAACCCGGTAGTGGCGGGCGGGGGGCCCCCAGCCCCCCCCCCCCCCCCCCCCCCCCCCCCCCCCCCCCAAACCCCCCAACGTGGCACAACCACCCCGCC